>CBDUIO010000028.1:0-14775 GCA_965367355.1 uncultured Flavobacteriaceae bacterium | reverse complement strand
CCCTGTTATTTGCGAATTTTAGTATAGAGGAATTATAAGCCGATACTTTAGGATTTGTGATTGATGATTGATGAATGTTGAATGTTGAATGTTGAATGTTGAATGACGATTTACGATTTACGATTTACGATTTACGATTTATCTTTTTCAATCTTTATCAAATAATTCCATATAGCTTTTGAATACATACTTCTTATTGCGATGTGTTCCTTTTATTTCCGTAATAACGCCTAATTCTGATAGGTCATTTAACAATCTGTATGAAGAGGCAAGTGATTTACCGGTAATATCTTGTATTATGCTTACGTCTAAAATTGGATTGGTATACAAATGTTGCAATACATTTTGAGCATCAGACTTTCTAAATCCTAATTCTGATAAGGTAACATCCATACTTTTTTGAAGCTGCAAGATATTATCGAAAGTTTTAACGCCATGTTTAGCTGTTTCTATAACTCCAGTTAAAAAGAACTTGAACCATTGTGCGATGTCATGATGTGTTCTTGTACGCATTAAATTATCATAATACAAGGTTCTGTTTTTTTCAAAAAAATCAGACAAATACAAAACAGGCTGTTTGAGAATGCCTTTACTCACCAGATATAAAGTGATGAGCAATCTGCCAACTCTGCCGTTACCATCCAGGAAAGGATGTATGGTTTCAAACTGGTAATGGATCAACGCTATTTTTATTAAATCAGGCATTGCATTTAATTCATCATTGGCAAATTTTTCCAGATCAGACATGAGATCATAAATTGAGGTATGAACGGGAGGTACAAAAACAGCATCATTTATTGAGGCACCTCCAATCCAGTTTTGACTTGATCTGTAATTTCCGGGGAACTTTTGCTCACCTCTGACCCCTTGTAGCAGTATCTTATGGGTCTGTTTAATAAGCCTGGAAGAAAACGGGAGTGTATGGAGCATTATTACTGCTTCATTCATTGCTGAAATATAATTTTGTACTTCTACCCAATCATCCCGCTTTTCTAGAGTTATATCATTTTTATCTAAAAAAGCTTCTTCTATATTGGTCTGTGTTCCCTCTATTTTTGAGGACTGAGTAGCTTCTTTTGCAATATGCATTCTAACAAAAAGGTCAATGTTGACATACTCGGAATACATGTCTAAACGACCTAACTGTCTGTCTGCCTTACTTAAAAGACTAATGACCTGCATATCGTCCACCTGCCAGTCCCTGTTAATAAATTCAGGTTGAAAACTTTTATAATACCCTTGGCTTATGTATTGTCCTGATTTAAAATTTCTCATTAAAAACTGATAAAAACATATTACTCATTCTCAAATATAATGCTTTTTTGAGAATATAATGCAATTAATTCTCCTAATAGGTGTTTTTATGAGAATGATAAACTCAATTAAAGTGACTGGATTCCTTTCTTTGCCAAGCAAAGAATTGACCCTTGGGGGTGGCTTTACGAAGAAAACACAATGCTTCGCAATATTATTTTTTTATGGCCTTAAAAGCTTAGATATATCAATTGTAAAATTTCTGGACTGGATTCATTCCACTATTGCTCCGCAAAGTGGAATGGGCCTTGGGGGGTAGCTTTACGAAGAAAACCCAATGCTTCGCATTATTTTTTTTTATGGCCTTAAAAGCTTAGATATATCAATTATAAAATTACTGGACTGGATTCATTCCACTATTGCTCCGCAAAGTGGAATGGGCCTTGGGGGTAGCTTTACAAAGAAAACCCAATGCGCCGCATTTTGGTATTTTTATTTTGGATTGCAAGTTGGTGCAAGCACCACTTGCTCCAAAATAAAAAACCAGTTGTTTTCACAACTGGTTTTCTTTGTAGCGGGGACTGGACTCGAACCAGCGACCTTTGGGTTATGAGCCCAACGAGCTACCTACTGCTCTACCCCGCGATATATTTTTTAATCGAATAATATCGATTTGAAATTTACTTTTTAAAGAACGAATCTATATTCTTTGATATAGGAGTGCAAATATACAATGCTTTTTAATAATTACAATAAGTATACCAAAAAATCTTATTGCTCAATGCTTTCAGCCTGAAAATCAACCAACTCCTTGTTTTTAAATACAAGCCTTAGCTGTATTGGGTTACAGCATACCTCGCAGTCTTCAATATAGCTTTGATTACCAATAGAAGGATCCAGCAACATGCTAATATCTTCCCAGCAATACGGACATTGAAACGGATGCTCTAACATGGTCTAGGATAGATTTTCAAGTTCTTCATGGATCTGCTCCCAGTCTTCCATTAGTTTACTCAAGGTATCTTTTTTGGCCTGGTAGTCCTCATAAAAATTTGGAGTGGCAATAACCTCTTCATAATTAATGGCCAGTTCCACATCGATCTCCTTGATCTTTTTCTCCAGTTGACTGATCTGTGATTCCACCTTGCTTAATCTGTTGTTCAGCGATTTGAGTTTTTTCTGGTCGTCATAGGACTGTTTGTTGCTCTTTTTGGGGTCATCCTTTATAACGGTTCGCTTCTCTACTTCCCTAAGATTATCCACATTACGCTGCTCGAGGTAATAATCGATATCACCCAGGTATTCCTTGATCTTATGGTCCTTGAACTCATAGACCTTATTGGTGAGTCCCTGCAGAAAATCCCTGTCATGAGATACCAGGATCAAGGTGCCTTCAAATTTCTTTAAAGCTTCTTTTAATACATTCTTTGATTTGATATCCAGGTGGTTCGTAGGCTCATCCATTACCAGCACATTAAAAGGCTGCAATAATAATTTCGCCAGTGCCAGTCGGTTGCGTTCTCCTCCAGAGAGGACGCTTACATACTTATCGACATCATCACCTCTAAATAAAAACGATCCTAAGATATCGCGTACTTTACTTCGGTTGGTTTCATTGGCCGAATCTATCATAGTGTCCAGAACGGTTTTTGTCCCATCCAGATAATCCACTTGATTCTGTGCAAAATAACCGATCTGCACATTATGTCCCAGTTTTAAATGACCTGTATATTTTACATCACCCACAATGACCTTGGCTAAAGTGGTTTTTCCCTGTCCGTTCTGGCCCACAAAAGCAATCTTGCTGTTTCGCTCTATAAGCAGGTTGATATCCTTTAAAACCAGTTTATCATCGTAGCTTTTGCTAACATGCTCTGCCTCTATCACCACCTTGCCCGGAACCACAGACACGGGAAATTTAAGTGTCATGACACTATTATCGTCCTCATCCACCTCAATACGATCTATTCTGTCCAGTTTTTTAATGAGGGATTGGGCCATCGTTGCTTTTGAGGCCTTCGCCCTGAACTTATCGATGAGCTTCTCGGTCTGTTCGATCTGCTTTTGCTGATTCTTCTGCGCTGCCAGTTGCTGCTCCTTGATCTCCTTCCTCAATACCAAATATTGTGTGTATGGCTTCGGATAATCATAAATGCGACCCAAAGAGATCTCAATGGTCCTGTTGGTCACATTATCAAGGAACATCTTATCATGGGAAACAATGATCACAGCTCCTGGATAAGCGGTCAGAAATCCTTCCAGCCAGATGATGGATTCTATATCCAGATGGTTTGTAGGCTCATCCAGCAACAAGATATCATTATTCTGCAGTAAAAGTTTTGCCAGCTCGATACGCATACGCCATCCACCGGAAAAAGTGTCGGTTAAATTATCAAATTCTTCCCTTTTAAATCCAAGCCCTTGCAGGATCTTTTCGGTATCGCCTTTGTAATTATACCCGCCAATGATCTCATACTGGTGCTGCAGGTCGTTCAATTCGACCATCAGGTCATGATAGGCTTCACTCTCATGGTCAAGACGTTCCAGCAGCTGTAAATTCACATGATCTATTTTAGCTTCAATGTCCTTTATTTCTGTAAAAGCCTGATAGGCTTCCTCCAGCACTGTTCTTCCGAATTCAAAATCTATATCCTGCTTTAAAAATCCGATCTTCAAATTCTTTTCAGCAGCAATCTGACCCGAATCATAATCCATTTCATTGCTCAGAATACGCAGTAAAGTCGATTTCCCGGCCCCATTCTTACCTATAAGACCAATACGGTCACCCTTGCCCAGTCTAAATGAGATGTCTTCAAAGAGGTAATCGCCTTGAAATGAAATAGATAAATTATGGATATTTAGCATCGTTTTGTATCAATTGTTACTAAATTTTAAAGCATAACACTTATTTTTGTGTCCGATTCCCATTTTCACAGGAATCACAATTATTTGAATTGTTCCTTCTTAATTGTCAAGAAGGGCTTTTAATTTAGAACGCAAAAATACATTAAATATAATGTTTACAAAAGGATCAAAAATTTATAGCATACTTACAGGCGCATGTCCTAAATGCCACCAGGAGAGTATGTATGTCAATAAAAATCCGTATAACATGTCAGATACCCTAAAAATGCATGATCGCTGCAGCCATTGCAACACCAAATATAAAATAGAGCCGTCCTTCTTTTATGGTTCCATGTATGTGAGCTATGGTGTTGGAATCGCGTTTGCTGTAGCCGCATTCATTATAAGTTATATGTTTATAGGTCTTGATAAGTTCAACTCCTTTTTGGCCATCGTTGGCACGCTCGTCGTGTTTCTTCCCATCATTTTGAGACTGTCCAGGAATATCTGGATCAACCTTTTCATGCATTATGATAAGGCATTGGTTAAAAAATAGCTGAGTATCATAGGCGTTCCCTGTGCCTGAAATACTTTGAGCATGATATTAGACATCTCGACTGCTCCCGATAGCTATCGGGACGCTAACGCAAAAACCGCTTGATGTCAATTTCGGGTTCCAGTGGCGTTTTATCCTCAATAAACTTATAAAGTTTATCAGCAATAAAAGGCGCGATCATCACGCCACGAGTGCCAAGACCGTTCAGAATAAAAAGGTTTTTATAATTTTCATGAACACCAACCAGAGGTCGCCTGTCGCTTACGGTAGGCCTGATGCCTGCTACTTGCTCGATCACCTCAAACTCACAGGTAATAAAGGTTTTAAGTCGTTTTAGGAGTTCTTTTCTGGCTTCCGGTGTGCTGTCATTTGTTTTGTCGGTCCAGTTGTAAGTGGAACCTACAATATAGAGGTCCTTGCCAAGCGGAATTAAAAATACGCTGGACTTTAGTACAAAGTCAGTTTTAAGGTCCGGCGCATGAATGATGAGCAACTCACCTTTAGTTCCTTTTAAGGGCAGGTCTTTAAAGAATGGATTTTTTTTAACACCAAATCCTTCAGCAAAAACGATGTGTTTGGTGTTGACCGATTTATAAGAAATTGTACCGTCAGATTGAATGACCTGATCATGATCGAAGGCTTCTGTAATCAGCAGATTGTTCTCCTGCAGATAGTGCCTGTATTTCTCGACAAGCAATTTTGTATCGATCCTGCCGGTTTCAAGCACTTCTCCAAATCCGAATTTAGCCTGAGTGCAAGGATTTGATTTTTTTATGAGCTTTGTCGAGAGCCATCTGTTCAAATTTGGTTTATCGGAAGCTGTAAACCAGTTATTCTGTTCTTCTATAGATTTAAACAGCCTGTAAACCGGAATTTTTTGATCTAATTTGACGTTTAACTCTTTCTCAATGTTGATATACATTGGTATGGACTCATCCATCTGAACTTCGCTTTGCCATACAGGAGTAAAGCGTTTTAAGATCACAGGATTGTAGAGTCCGCCGGCAACAGTTGAGGATACCTGCGACTTATTATCATAAACGACAAAGGTCTTATTGTGTTTTTTTAATTGTTCGCAAAAGGCAATTCCTGCCAGTCCGCATCCAACTATGATGTAATCTGTTTTCATCTTGTTGCGAAATTAGATAAGATTCTTCATCCGGCAACTGATTTTAATCAAAAAGAGCTTATGAATTACTTCATAAGCTCTTTTCTATATTAATTATGGCTATATGGTTAATAAGACCACATATCTTGTTCAAAATCTCTTATTTTCTCTTTGATCCTGTCAGATTCAAGGAGTTGCATTAAAGCATTTTCGGCGATGTACTCTTTGACCTGTCTGTCACCATACACATTCTCTTCCCTGTAAATAGTACCGTTGAATCGTCTTGAGTTCAACAAGTGGTCAAAGGATGCCGGAACATTACTGTTCCTGTTATTAAATGCTTTAGCTTCATGCAATACTTTTCTTGCATCAGGGAACCAAACCCAGAATAATTCTACCGGATCAGGATCATCAGAATCAATAAAGTTAACGTCAGGAGCTACAGGGGCTATACCCAATAATCTGTATTTCAATTCTCCCTGGCGTTTGTCAAAGTACCAAAGTCCTTTTAAATGATATTCCATAATATCTGCCGCCGTAATATCTCTCCTTCTTATGTATTGAGGGTCAACAATACCTTCGGCATTGAATTGCTCATACCCAAGATCGGTAGTATCAATTAAAGTTAAGGCATCACGTATATCATTTACAGTTCTTTTTGCAGTAAAATAAGAATCGTCATAGATGTTTTCTATATCACCTTTGTTCACGCTTGTCATTAAGACATCATACAATGAGCGTCTGTTGTTACCAATATTATTGGTATCAATTGGATAATATAACGGGAAGTTTGCTCTTTCATCAAGATCTACAATTTCCCATACCATTTTGGACCACATAATATCCCTGTCGTCAACATAACCATATTCTAATGGCTGGTCGTTGTCCAGTTTTTTCTGCTCTTCTGTCCTGACACCAATTTCCTGAGGTTGTTTAGCGTTCAGGATATTTGCCTGTGCAAAACTTCCTGTTACAACTAAAACGCCTAAAACGGTTAATAAAAAACTTCTTAATTTCATTTGTTACTTTTTTTTAATTTGGGTTTAGCACCTATGCTTAGTTAGTAAGTTCGATAATTACCGGAGCTACTTTTTTAAGCTTGTAGGAACTATTTCCTCTAATTTGAGCCTGAATATCAAATATTTGAACTGCTTCACCTCTTTTTGCTTTTCTAAGAGCAGCTTTTGCTCTGTCGTTAAGCTTACTGCCAGAAACAGTCATTGTTGGTTGTCCAGGAACTTTAAATTTAAATCCTGAAACACTTAAAGGCAGATCAAAATCGAAATCATCCAGTTTTGCTCCTACGGTCGATATTTCTAAACTTCCGCGTTGCATGGAAACATTTCCATCTTCACCTCTAATGGTTCCTGTTGGTTTAGGTATATCCTTGATCCTGAAAGTAGCATTATCGCTAACTTTTTGTCCGTCTGGCAAGGTACCGGTAACACTAATAGTCACCTCTCTACCAGAACCGGGATTCATGTTATATTTACCAACACCAGTACCTCGGGATAATCCCTTTCCTGTTGCTACAACTTTGTTATCTGAAACTCCTGCAAAAGATATGGTCATTGGGTTTGTTACACCACGATATACCACATTCATCTTATCTGCAGAGATTGTAGCAGAGTTAGGTTTTGGCACTGTTGCAAAAGATGTTTTTACAGGAACTTCAAGATCCTGGCCATCTTCGGCAAATATCAATTTACCTTCAATTTTATGTTCTCCGGCACTTCCGGCATTAAAATTTAATTTTACTTTTCCGTCCTCAATAGTATACTGAGATTCTGTAAGTGGTCTTCCGTCAAGTGTTAATTCCACTCTTGATGGTTTTGTTGAAGCATCCTTACGTCCTAAAACGATCTCTCCATCAAATCTCTCTCCATTAAAATAAGCCGACTTTGATGTTTCCATCAAGGTAGTATAGTTGGTCATGGAAATCTCCTTTGATAAGGCTCCTGCTAACATAGCACTAAGAGTTTCAGACTCCGTAGTCTTAATATCGGCCTGTAGTTGCGTCATTTTTGTTAAAGATGCAACTAAAGGAAAGCTTTTAAAGTTAGATTCTAACCAAGGTATTTTTTTACCGTCTGTATTAGGAATAGGGTCCGTTGCAAACTTCTTTTGAACATCATTGGCTATCACAGGATATTCATCCTTTAAAATTTCACTGACGCCATTTCTAAATTTTGCTACTTCATTTAAGAATTCATCTCCCTTTTTAGTGGTTTTATCTCCCACAAAAAAGTATTCGTCCAGAAAAGCAGAGTTATCCATAGATTCATAATTCTTAACATCTTCTACTTTAGCCGTCATTTGAGTTTTCAAATTGGATAAATAGCTGTTAAAATCTTCTGCTAATGTTTTTATTTGATCTGCTTTAGATTTTAATGGTTCGAATTTCTCAGGTTTATCAACAGCTTTTTCAGCTAAACCTGCCATAAAATCAGCATTACGTTTCGTTGCGGCTTCGTTCGACTCGGTTAAACGTTCGTTCATTAGTCCGAATGCCGATAGCACTTCCTTAGACATATTCATTGCCATCATAGCAATAAACACTAAGTACATTAAGTTAATCATTTTCTGCCTTGCAGATAATTTTCCTCCTGCCATTTGCTTTTGGGTTTTGGGTTAATTAAATATTATCTAATAAAAACTAAAATTAGTTCTTATTCATTGCAGACAGCATGCCACCGTATACACCATTCAATGATGACAGGTTAGATGCCAATGATTGCATTTGCTCTTTTAATTTAGATGCATTCTCAATAGCTTCTTCGTTAACTGAAGCCTGACGATTGACGCTTTCTAATTGTACTTTATATAGACTGTTCAAAGATTCCATTTGTGCAGCTGCCAGAGATAGTTCTTCTCCGTATTTTTTAGTTGCATTAATAGAATCCAGTGTAGGACTCATGTTTTTAGCAGTTTCTTCAAAGCTCTTAATGCTCTGACCTAGACTTGACATAAGTTCACTGTCAATTTGTGCGTCTTTAAGTAACTGGTCTAATTTTTTAGAAAGGATACCTTCTGCATCTTTAGAATCGTCTCCTTTTTTACTTCTTTTTTGTCCGCCTGCTAATTCAGGATAAACTAAAGACCAGTCAAGATCACCTGCTTGTCTTTCGAAAGCTGAATAGGTGAATACCAATGCTTCTACGATCATACCGATCGTAAGGATCAATGAACCATAAGGCCAGTGTTGAATTTTAAATAAAGCTCCAATAATTACTATCGCTGCTCCTAATCCGTAGATCATGTTAGTCAGAGTCAAATTTCCTTTTTGTGCCATAATTTCTGTTGTTTAAAGTTAAGTGTATTTATTACTAAGTAGGTTAATATTAATTTTAGTTTGTCGATGCGTTTTTGGTCACGTCTGTTCCCATATAATCCTGAACAGTTCTGAAACCGATATAACTTCGTGCTGAATCCTGATATTCATAATCTCTTGAACTTACCTGAAGGAAGTATGCTACATCTTTCCACGAACCTCCTCTTACAACCTTACGTTTGTTGTTTTTGTCGTTCACACTAGGATTGATGGTTGATACATATTCATATGAACCCGGATCATAAGATGAATATACCCATTCTGATACATTCCCCGCCATATTATATAAGTCATAATCGTTAGGTTCGTAAGATTCTGCTTCTACAGTATATAATGCCTGATCTGCTGCATAATCTCCTCTTAAAGGTTTGAAATTCGCTAAGAAACAACCACGATCGTTCTTGGCATAAGGTCCACCCCAAGGGAATGTAGCACCTTGTAAACCGCCTCGTGCCGCATATTCCCATTCTGCTTCAGATGGTAATCTGAATGCGTTCACAAAGGCCTGCTTTCTTTCTTTTTGATAACCGTTCTTGTATAAAGTACGCCATTGGCAAAATGCATTCGCCTGGTTCCAGGATACTCCCACAACCGGGTATTCACTATAAGCGTCATGAATAAAATATTCGTTATGCATTGGTTCGTTATACGAATATGAAAAATCTCTTATCCATACCGTAGTATCCGGATATACCTCGACTTCTTCTTTTACCAGGACATCTTTACGAGACAAGTTTCTGTTCTTAGCTGCTTTTTGCACATCCATGTAGGTATACTGGAATTTGAATTTTTTCACATCCCAGGTCCGTAGTCCGTTATAAGATTCTTCCATAGGCAGATACATGGTATCCATAACCTCTGCATAATATTCATCCGGATAATCTTCAGTATCAAAAATAAGATCGATGTCTTTATTTAACTTTCTTCCTTCATACCCCGTTTCTCCGAGTCCGCTGTAATTGTCAAACATATATTTTTCATAAACAGACATATTCTCTTCATCGGCATCTTTAAATGCAAATTCTCCAATACCACCATTTCCGGGAACTTCACCAACTTCATCAGCAAGTATCGCCAATTTGGTTCTTAGGATTGAATCCCGAACCCAATAAACGAATTGTCTGTACTCACTATTGGTGATCTCTGTTTCGTCCATGTAGAAGGAACGCACTGTCACGGTTTTGGTAGGAGCGTCCTGAATGGCCGCCAAGTCATCATCTGACTTACCCATAATAAAAGCACCACCCGGAATGAGAGCCATTCCATATGGTTTCTCCGGATGCCATTTTTTTCCTTTGACACCAACCAATTCGCCTCTATCCTTAGAGCCACAACTGGACAGAATTGCTATAACTGCGGTTAATAAAACAAACTTTTTCATATTCATAATAAACTCGAGGTTAAATGTGTACTTAATAACATTAAGGGTTCAAACATATCCATATATTTTCAAAAAAACAACTTTTTGATTAAATATTTTGCGTTTCATCTTAAAAAGATGCAGTTCGTCGATGTTTTTAAGACTCTAAATTCACTTTATCGATAAAATGCTACCTAAAAACTGTTTTTTCTATTCGCTTTATACCATCGTTCAGGTATCTTGTTTTCACAGGCATCCTTATAATCCTGATGCATGCAAGGTAATAACGTATGCTTTTTTAATTTATTATCGACATTTAATAAAAAAGGTATTTCTATCCACCATCGTCCGGTCTTCCTGCTTTTAAAGAAGATAAGCTCCTGATCGTCGACCAGGACAGTGAATTTTTGGTAATCTTTTTCCAGTGTAAAATCTTCATCATCTATCCTGCACGAATAGCCTTCAATAAAATACCACATGATTTGAGCAATTAACATGGATGTGGCATCGTCATCTTTGGAAGGTTTATACTCGTAAATTCCGAATGAAGATACTTTGTTGCTAATACCGGCATATCGGGAAATGGCACAAATTTCCTTACCTGTAAACCCATTTGGCGAGAATTGTTGTTTTGTACTGACCTCAGAGGATTTCACAGAGGACATATCCATGGTGACAATATTGGCATCACGCATCACAGGCTCAACTAAGCTAATATTGTTTGTGATGTTTCCCAAACGGTAAGCTTCGAAGAATAATTTATCCATCAGATCTATTTCTTCCTGTGAATTGAAATACGTTTGGTAACCAACTGTGGAATAGTTGAATAGATTATACGGTTTTTCAACGATGATCTTACCAACAAAGCTATTGTTCTTAATAGGTCTGCTGGAATCTCCCAGATCGAACTTACCATCGACATTAACGATATTCACCATAGTGGCATAGGTATCATATGCTCTGTAGTTTGCATATGTGAGATCCTGGGTTCCTCCTATAATAATAGGTATGATCTTCTTTTGGATTAAAATGGAAACTGCAGTTTTTAAAGCGAAGTATGTGTCCTGTACGGTTTCACCTTTATTGATGTCGCCCAGATCGGCAATATTTAGATTCCAGTTTCCGGGATATAATGAATAGAATGATTTCCTGACCTCGTTTAATGTAAATTCCTCACCAATATAATTGATGTCATTTCTATTTTCCAACACTCCTAACAAGGCAATCTGAACATCATCCAGTTCCGGAATTCCATTTGTTTTGGAATGTATTTTAAGTTTCTTTCCAAGTGTTTGATCTGGTAACAATTCACTATGCGCCAATACAGAATCTGAAACTGGAGACAGAAAATTAAAATTCATATATTTTTACTTTTTTGCAGCGGTTTTCCGTTTTGTGGTTTTTTTCTTTGGGGCATTCTTTTCCAGCATCTCTTTTGCTTTATCTAAGCTCATTTTAGACACATCGATAGTCTTGGCCAGTTCAATTTTAGTTTTTCCCTGTATTAAATTATGTCTTCCCCAACGTGCTTTTTCCACGCGAATTCCTTCTTCTTCCCAATTATGGACTATCTTATCTTTCTCTTTTTGCAACTTATCTTCAATCAATTCAATAATATCACCATCAGACAGATTATCCCAATCATATTTCTTATTGACATTTATAAAGATATTATTCCATTTAATAAATGGTCCAAAACGCCCTTTACCTTTTTGTACCGGCAAACCTTTATACGTATATATAGGTGCATCGGCTTTTTCTTTATCCTTAATAAGTTCAATGGCTTCTTCCAGTTCAATACTCATGGGATCAACGCCTTTTGGCAATGACACGAATTTTTTACCGAACTTAACATAGGGTCCAAATCGGCCATTATTGACCTCAATGGTTTCTTCTTTATACTTACCAAGGGCTTTAGGAAGATGGAAGAGATCCATTGCTTCTTCAAAGGTAATTGAATTGAGTTGCTGATCTGGTGTTAAACTGGCGAAAAGAGGTTTTTCTTCTTCGTCTGCTGTTCCAATTTGAACCATGGGCCCAAACCTACCCAAACGCACACTTACCTGTCTCCCTGTTTTTGGATCAACACCCAAGATTCGCTCACCGGATTCTCTTTCGGCATTATCCTGAACATGTTCTACCTGCGGATGAAAGGTTTTGTAGAAATCCTTCATCATCTTGGTCCAATCTACTTTTCCATCAGCAATATCATCAAAATCTGCTTCTACTTTCGCCGTAAAATTATAATCTAAAATAGACTCGAAATGATTGACAAGGAAATCGGTTACAATAATTCCTGTATCCGTTGGTATCAGTTTACCCTTGTCCGAACCGACTTTTTCTGTAAGCTGTTTGTCCTTTATATCTCCCTTTTTAAGAATAAGCTGAGAATATTTCCTTTCAGTACCTTCAACAGTTCCTTTTTCTACATATTTTCTGTTCTGGATCGTTGAAATGGTTGGCGCATAGGTTGACGGACGACCAATACCCAGTTCTTCAAGCTTTTTAACCAAAGAAGCTTCTGTATATCTGTATGGCGGACGTGAATAACGCTCTGTAGCCGTAATATAATTATTATACAGTGTTTCATTCACTTTTAAATTAGGTAACATGCCTTCCTGTTCCAGGTCTTCATCATCCGTACTTTCAAGATAGACCTTTAAGAACCCATCGAATTTAATGACTTCACCATTAGCAGTAAATGTTTCTTTATGTGCCGGAGTATTTATTTTAACGTTGGTGCGTTCTAATTTAGCTTCAGCCATTTGCGAGGCTATTGCTCGCTTCCAGATCAATTCATATAACCTGGCCTGATCTCTGTCAATACTAACAGAGGATTGAGAAAAATCGGTAGGTCGAATTGCTTCGTGTGCTTCTTGAGCGCCTTTTGATTTTCCTTTATAATTCCTTGGTTTGCTATATTGTGTCCCAAAGGACTTCTTTATTTCTTGCTCTGCTGCTTTTCGAGCCTCATTAGATAAATTCACACTATCTGTTCTCATATAAGTGATCAATCCCGCTTCATAAAGACGCTGTGCAATGGTCATGGTCTTACTTACTGAAAAATATAATTTTCTGGATGCTTCCTGTTGCAGTGTAGACGTTGTAAATGGTGCAGCAGGTGACTTTTGTGCCGGCTTTTTTTCCAGATCTGATACTTTAAAGGATGCATTAATATTCTTTTGTAAGAACTTAAGGGCTTCCTCCTTGGTAGAAAATGAATTATATAGTTTTGCCTTGAATGACTGACCTTCTTCTGTCTTAAACTCGGCATCAATTCTGTAGGTTGCTACAGAATTAAATTCGTTGATCTCCCTTTCTCTTTCAACTATCAACCTAACGGAAACCGATTGCACTCTTCCCGCAGATAAACCGCCTTTGACCTTTCTCCATAACACAGGCGATAATTCATAGCCAACAATCCTGTCCAATACTCGTCTGGCTTGCTGCGCATCAACCAGATCATAATCAATGCCTCTAGGGTTCTCAATGGCATTGCTTATAGCAGATTTGGTTATCTCGTGAAAAACGATACGTCTGGTCTTTTCTTTATCAAGTCCTAAAGTTTCAGCTAAATGCCAAGCAATTGCTTCTCCTTCACGGTCTTCATCACTTGCCAGCCAAACCATATCGGCATTTTTTGCAAGCTCCTTTAATTTTTTAACAACGCTCTTTTTGTCTTTGGAAACTTCATATTTTGGTTTAAAATCTCCTTCAACATCCACTCCAAGTTCTTTAGATGGCAGATCTGCAATATGACCAAAACTGGACTCCACTTTGAAGTCTTTCCCTAGGAATTTTTCAATTGTTTTTGCCTTTGCTGGTGACTCTACTATTACTAAATTCTTGGCCATTATTCAAATTTTTTAAGGCTACAAATGTATAGGAAAAAAAATATATGAACCTAATTTTAATTTGTTTAAAGGAAAAATTTCAAAAAATAGGAATAAAAAAAAGCCCTTTAAAATTAAGGGCTTTCATTATCTTTTTATACGATTTTATAATTGATATGTACTCAAGTGGTTTATATTATTTTCTGTGTATTCGTATTGATAGAGCACTTCGTCTCCTATCATTAATAATACATCCTGTAATGGAATTACATCCTTGGCTTGAATGTCCTCGAAAGTTGAAATCAATGTCAGTTCAACCGGATTGGTTCTGTCAAAAACCTTAAGGCCTGCGGTTCCATCGCATACAAAAAGCAGATTATCTTTTAATCCCAACCCATAAGGATTTTCAAGCGTATAGGTAGCGACCAACTCAGGATAGCTCTTATTACTTATATCAATAACTTCCAAAACGCTTTCCATCTGTCCGCA
>CBDUIO010000027.1:0-14981 GCA_965367355.1 uncultured Flavobacteriaceae bacterium | reverse complement strand
GCGCATTTTGCCGCAGCAATTTATAACATAGGTGTTAATTCACATGTTATTTTGTTTGCCGGCTCCTATAACAGAAAAAAAATAGACCTTAATCAACGAGCCGCGTTTAATTATCAGGGTACCGGAGCAGTCCAGTGGCTGGTTGGCATCCCTCTTATGTTATTGCCAATAGCCATTTTTGTTTTATTCTATTTTCTATTCAATTTTGAAGGCGGAATAGCCTCCTTAATAGTTTGCGGGTTATTAGGAATCGCATTCCATCAAAAAATAATGAATGTAATAACTGCAAAATATCTAGCATCAAAATACAAAATGATAAACGCTTTTAGCCAAGACAATTAATTTTAAATTATGATAACAGCAAAAAATCTTACCAAAAAATACGGTGCAAATACTGTTTTAAAAATAGACGATATATCAATTCCTAAAGGACAAAGTTTTGGACTTGTTGGAAATAATGGAGCAGGTAAAACAACCTTTTTCAGTTTACTTTTAGATTTAATTCAACCAACAACAGGACAAGCGACCAACAACGAAATAGTTATCAATGAGTCTGAGGACTGGAAACCTTTTACATCGTCATTTATTGATGAAAGTTATTTGATTGGTTATTTAACCCCAGAGGAGTATTTTTATTTTATTGGAGATTTAAGAGGCCAGAATAAGGCTGATGTGGACTCCTTGGTATCTCAATTCAAAGACTTTTTTCACGATGAGATATTAAGTAAGAAAAAATATTTAAGGGATTTAAGCAAAGGGAATCAGAAAAAAGTCGGGATTGTGGCATCACTCATAGGGAATCCTGAAGTCATTATTTTAGATGAACCATTTGCAAATCTGGACCCTACTACACAAATAAGGTTAAAGCAAATAATTAAGAATCTTGCCGAAGAAAAAGACATTACTATTTTAATTTCAAGTCACGATCTTATGCATGTTACAGATGTTTGTGAACGCATTGTTGTTCTTGAAAAAGGAGAGATAATAAAAGACCTGCAAACAAATAAAGCGACTCTAAAGGAACTGGAAGAATATTTTTCCAGTGAATTGCATCAGTAAAACCTAAACTAATTAATGGTGCAATTAAAAAAGATGCTTATTTTTACCTTTTAGTATAATAATAACAGTGTTAATCTGTTATGTTTACACTTAATTAAGTATAAATTTGAAGGCATTTTATAAAATAACAACAGTTCTTGTTGTTGGCACTATTTTATTAAGCAGTTGTTCTCGAAAGAAAAACAGCTTTGTAAGCAGAAATTTTCATGCAGTTACAGCCGAATACAATGCACTTTATAATGGGTATAATGCTTTATTTGATGGAGTAAAAAGCCTGAATGATGGTTATGCAGATAATTACTGGGATATTCTGCCAATTGAGCGCATGCAGGTTACCGAAGATATTTTTCTTCCCGGACAATCTAAAAATCCAAATTTTGAAAGAGCCGAAGAGAAAGCGGTAAAAGCTATTCAAAAGCATTCTATGAATATAGAAGGTAAAGAGAGCAACCCGCAAATGGATGAGGCTTATCTTTTATTGGGGAAAGCTCGATATTTTGATCAGCGATTCGTTCCGGCACTTGAAGCATTTAATTATATTCTTTACAAATATCCTGCGAGTGATAAGATCAATCAGGCTAAGATCTGGAGGGAAAAAACCAACATCAGGCTTGAAAATGATGAATTGGCGATTAAAAATTTACATCGCCTATTAGAACAGGAGGAGTTAAAAGATCAGGATCTTGCTGATGCAACATCTATGTTAGCTCAGGCATTTTTGAATTTGAATGAAATAGACAGCGCCCTGGTTTATCTTAAAACAGCTTCGGAAAAAACCAGAAAAAACGAAGAAAAAGGCCGCTATAATTTTATTAAAGGGCAGCTTTACAATACGCTTACTTTTAAAGACAGTGCAAATATGGCGTTTGATGAGGTTATAGATTTGCACAGAAAAACACCTCGGGTATATTACATTAACGCTCATCTTGAGAAAATCAAGAATTTTGATCTGGAAAATGGCAATAAATTGGAGTTTATGGAATACCTCACAGAATTAGAGGAGAACAGAGAGAATCGCCCTTTTTTAGATAAGATTTATCATGAAATTGGCGAATTTCATAAAGCAAATAAGTCAGATAGCATTTCAATGGCTTATTACAATAAATCACTAAGGACAAACTCAGTCGATAAATATTTAAAGGCATTAAATTATCAACGATTAGGAGATATGAATTTTGATAATTCAAAGTATATAACTGCTGGAGCCTATTTTGACAGTACCATGCTGAATTTGAAGAAAAATTCAAAAATGTATCGCGTCATTAACAGAAAAAGAGTTAATCTGGAAGAGGTTATTTTTTATGAAGATGTCGCTAAACGTAATGATAGTATTTTAAATTTAGTAAACCTGTCCGATGAAGATAAACTTGCTGTATTTGAGACCTTGGTGAATGACCTAAAAGAAAAAGACAAGGCACAAAAAGAAAAGGAAGCTCTTAAACAAAACGCAGGACTGGTAATTGACCCAAACAGCAATACACAGGCTGGTAGTCAAACGGGAAGCAATACGTCTCAGAGTTTCTATTTTTACAATCCAACAACAGTAGCCTTTGGTAAAAATGAATTTATTAAAATTTGGGGTGAAAGGGATTATAAAGATAATTGGAGGTGGTCTAAATCCGGCTCTTTTCAGGAAGGAAATGAAAATATATCCGACTTGGTCCTGGAGGGTTTAACCGAAGAGGAGAAGTACGACCCTAATTTTTACATATCGAAGATTCCTACAGAACAAAAAGAAATTGACAGCATAGTCAAAGACAGAAATTTCGCGTACTATCAGTTAGGACTTATTTATAAAGATAAATTCAGCGAGTTTGAGCTCTCAAAAAATAAACTGAAAAGCTTATTAAGTAATGATCCTGAAGAGCGATTAATACTGCCTGCGAAGTACAATCTGTATAAAGTATATTTAGAATTAAATAAACCCTCTGAAGCAGAAATTGTTAAGGATGATATCATTAAAAACTATCCGGACTCTCGCTATGCAATGCTATTAATTAACCCGGACCTGCAATTAGAAAAGGATGAAAGTAGCCCGGAAGCATTATATGAAACACTTTATAGGATTCATGAAGAACAAAATTATGCTGAGGTTATTTCAAAATGTGATGAATATATAGAACGTTTTGAAGGAGAAAAGATGGCTTCAAAATTTGAGTTTTTGAAGGCAACAGCTATCGGAAGGCTATCTGGTTTTGATGCATATAAAGAATCCTTGAATTATATCGCATTGAATTATCCAAACACACCTGAAGGAAAACAAGCTGAAAGATTGATCCAGGAGGCTTTGCCAAAATTAGCATCCACGGACTTTACAGATGATAGTGCTTCAAATAAATTTAAAGTAGTCTATCAATTTTTGAATGCGCCAAAAGAAGAAATTGATGAATTTGTAAAAACTTTAAATGAGGTAATAAAAGATGTTGATGTATATGATTTAACCTCATCTATAGATGTTTACGACAAAAATACTACCTTTGTAGTGGTTCATGGACTCAAAAGTATTGATGGTGCAAAAGGATTTTCAGAGATTTTAGGGAAGAAAAAAAAGAAAATCACTAAAGATCATTTCGCCATTTCAACCAAGAACTATGAGATCATTCAAATACACAAGAACTTAGAATTATATTTAGAATCCCAATAATTAATTAAAAATAGAATAATAGCACCATGTACTCAGATAAAAAAAACAAAGGAGCCATTGATACTGTTTCGCAACAGAATATCATCTCCCAAAACACTAAAATAGTAGGCGACGTTGTAAGCGAAGGTCCGTTTAGAATAGATGGAACCATTGAAGGTAACTTAAAAACACCCGGTAAAGTAGTCGTTGGAAAATCAGGATTGATCAAAGGAACTTTGGAAGGCACAAATGCCGATTTTGAAGGATCTTTTTCAGGAAAATTAATACTTTCCGGAACCTTAACCCTAAAGGATTCTGCAATTATTGACGGAGAAGTTGTAATAGGCAAACTGGCCGTAGAACCTGGAGCAACCTTTAACGCCACATGCTCAATGAAAGGAGCGGTAAAAGAACTTTCTGGTGAAAGAAAAACAGAAAAATCCGCTTAAGCACATAGCAATACTATCCGGTATTGGAATTCAAATGGGAGTTATAATCTATTTATTTGTTCTTTTAGGCAAATGGCTGGATTCAAATTATAACGAGGGTGAAAAATTATTCATCATTATTTTCACATTGCTCGGTGTAGCAGTCTCTCTTTATGTTGTTGTAAAGCAACTCAATAGCATTAAGTATTAAATGAAAAATGAATTCACGGTTTTTTCTGTCAGACTTCTGCTAATTTTAAGTGTAGTATTCTGCATTCATATTTTATTGCTCTATTTTTTGAATTTCCCCTTATTTAAAGATATGATTGTGCTATCATATGTAATTAATGCCGTTTTGGCGATAGGGATATTTGGAGTTTTATTTAAACTGAAAGATAAATATGGCAGTCAGTTAGGATTTTTATTCCTTGGGGGCAGTTTTTTGAAATTTATAGTGTTTTTTGTAGTTTTTTATCCGGTTTTTAAGGCAGACGGTCAGGTTACTTCTCTGGAATTTTCTTCATTTTTTATTCCTTATATCATTTCTTTGTTATTTGAAACATTTAGCCTGGTAAAATGGTTAAACAAAATTTAATTTCAAACATCTTTCCAAACCCCTTCTAAATAAGGCAAAAAAAGTAAAAAAATTATTTTTGTTTTTCATTTAAAAACATACCTTTGCAGCGATTTTTAGGCCACTATTATTAGCAGGAATATGCAAAGAAAAATAACCGTAAAAACTATTTCCTTTTTAATCTTCTTAATCTCCTTTGTTTCTTTTGCAAAGGAAGAGGAATCGGCGAAAGGTGATATTAAATCAGAAATTAAAGAATATATTCAGCATCACCTCGAGGACTCCTATGACTTTAGTCTTTTTTCATACACAAATAGTGAAGGCGAACATGTTTATATTGGCGCTCCATTACCAGTCATTTTATGGGATAATGGACTAAAAGTATTTTCATCTTCTAAACTGAATCATGGTGAAGCAGTTGCGCAAGTGGGTGATAATTACTACAAGCTGTACCATAATAAAATTTATAAAACTGATGCTTCGGGAACCATAAATTATGATGACGAGGATCACCCAACAAATGTAAAACCTCTGGACATTTCTTTTACAAAGAATGTGGCCGTTATTTTTTTGGTGGGATTATTAATGTTCTTACTGTTTAAAGAGCTGGCAAGATCATATGAAAAAAACAATGGCATAGCCAAGGGTGCAGGACGATTCTTTGAACCAATTGTTCTTTACATCAGAGATGATATTGCTATTCCAAATATTGGTGAAAAAAAGTATAGAAAATACATGCCATATCTATTAACCGTGTTTTTCTTTGTGTGGTTTATAAACATGCTTGGATTAACACCATTAGGAGTTAATGTTACCAGCAGTATTTCAGTTACAGTTGCGTTAGCCTTAATCACATTTTTAATAACGAATTTTACCGGAACAAAAGACTATTGGAAGCATATTTTTGATCCGCTGGGAGACTCAATGCCTTGGCTTGGGAAACTTCCTATTTATATTATTTTAGTTCCTATTGAGATATTGGGCATCTTTATTAAACCTTTTGCACTGTTGATCCGTTTATATGCGAATATAAAAGCAGGACACATTGTACTTATGAGTTTAATAGGATTAATGTTCATATTTAAGAGCTGGCTTGGTAGTCCATTGTCGTTTGGCCTGGCCTTTGCCATCTCGCTCATTGAATTGCTGGTAGCGCTGCTACAGGCATATATTTTTACAATGTTATCTGCACTTTACTTTGGTTTCGCTAGTGAATCTCATGATCATTCTGAAGAACACGAAGGAGAAGTTCAGCATTTGTAAAAAATTATTTTTAATGTTTAATTTTTAAATACATATTTATGGAAATTCCAGTAATGGTAGGTGCAGGTTTAGTAGTAATTGGTGTTGGTATTGGTATTGGTAGAATTGGTGGTTCAGCTATGGAAGCGATCGCTCGTCAACCGGAATCATACGGAAAGATCCAAACAGCTATGTTAATCGCAGCTGCATTGATTGAAGGTATTGGTTTTGCTGCTCTGTTTGCAGTAAGCTAAAAATCTTAAAAAGCAAAGTTGTAACGGTTGGTTGCAACTTTGCTTAATTAAACATTATATTGAAATAATACGAATTTAATTATTATGGAAAAGTTATTAGAAGAATTTTCGGTTGGGTTGTTTTTTTGGCAAACTGTATTATTCCTTGCTTTATTGTTCTTATTAAGAAAATATGCCTGGAAACCGATACTTAATGCGGTTAATGATAGAGAAGAAGGCATAAAAAAAGCATTGGATTCTGCAGAGAATGCTAAACGTGAAATGGAAAACCTTCAGGCCGATAATCAAAAGTTATTGAATGAAGCTCGGGCAGAAAGAGAAGCCATGCTAAAGGAAGCAAGAGACATTAAAAATAAAATGATTGAAGAGGCTAAGGATCAGGCTAAAGTTGAAGCCAATAAAATGATAGCTCAAGCTCAGGCTTCAATAAAAACCGAAAAGAAAGCCGCTATAGCCGATTTGAAATCTCAAGTTGCAAACCTATCAATTGAGATAGCAGAAAAGGTTGTTCGTGCAGAATTATCCAACAAAGACAAGCAGGAGAAATTGGTTGAATCTATGCTGGGAGATGCAAAACTTAACTAAATAGAAAATGGCAGGATCTAGAGCAGCAATACGTTATGCTAAGGCAGTTTTAAGTTTGGCATCCGATCAAAAAGCAGAATCAGTTGTGGATAAGGACATGAAGTTAATTGCCCAAACAATTGCTGAGAATGAAGATTTAGATAAGTTGCTTAAAAGCGCAATAATCAAATCAGAATTAAAAAAAGAAATGCTTAATAAACTATTTCCTAAGCTAAATGATATGACTTCTAATTTATTTGACGTATTAGTCTCCAATAAAAGAATTGATATTTTAGGTGATATAGTTATAAAATATAGCGTCTTGTTCGATGAATTAAAAGGAAAAGAGAGAGCAATAGTCACTACTGCTTTGCCAATGACAAAAGATTTGGAAGTGAAGGTCCTTAAAAAAGTAAAGGAGTTAACCAGTAAATCAGTAGAACTGGAAAATATCGTTGATGAAAGTATTATAGGAGGCTTCATCCTCACAATTGGAGATAAGCAATACAACGCAAGTGTTGCAAATAATCTGAATAAATTAAAAAGAGAATTTACAATAAACTAATAAGTCTAGATATCTAAATAAATAAAAGATGGCAGAAGTAAAACCAGCTGAAATATCAGCAATTTTA
Source organism: uncultured Flavobacteriaceae bacterium (assembly GCA_965367355.1). Lineage (GTDB taxonomy): Bacteria > Bacteroidota > Bacteroidia > Flavobacteriales > Flavobacteriaceae > Site-B1. The sequence continues at coordinate 7,605 of CBDUIO010000027.1, read as the reverse complement.
AAAAAGCAACTTTCAGGATTTGAAGCAAAAGCTTCATTAGATGAAGTGGGAACAGTATTAACTATAGGTGATGGAATTGCACGAGTATATGGTTTGTCCAATGTTGAATATGGAGAATTGGTGGAATTTGAAGGCGGACTGGAAGGAATTGTTCTTAACCTGGAAGAAGATAACGTTGGTGTCGTCTTATTAGGACACTCTACTAAGATCAAAGAAGGAGCAATTGTAAAAAGGACCAAAAGAATTGCTTCTATAAAAGTAGGAGAAGAAATGGTTGGCCGAGTTGTTGATACACTGGGAACTCCCATTGATGGAAAAGGCCCAATTGGTGGTAAACTGTATGAACTGCCATTAGAGCGTAAGGCACCGGGAGTTATTTTCCGTCAACCTGTTGATGAGCCTTTACAAACCGGAATAAAATCTATTGATGCCATGATTCCAATTGGACGTGGACAACGTGAGTTGGTAATTGGAGACAGACAAACGGGTAAAACAACCGTTTGTATTGATACTATTATAAATCAAAAAGAATTTTATGATGCTGGTGAGCCTGTATTCTGCGTCTATGTTGCAATTGGTCAAAAAGCATCAACAGTAGCGAACATTGCTAAAACATTAGAAGATAAAGGCGCCTTAGCTTATACAGTGATTGTTGCGGCAAACGCTTCAGATCCTGCTCCAATGCAGGTTTATGCTCCTTTCGCAGGTGCAGCAATTGGAGAATATTTTAGAGATACTGGTCGTCCTGCTCTAATTATTTATGACGATTTATCTAAACAAGCAGTTGCCTATCGTGAGGTATCATTATTATTACGTCGCCCACCGGGACGTGAAGCATATCCTGGAGACGTTTTCTACTTACACTCCAGATTGTTGGAAAGAGCGGCAAAGATCATTAATGATGACGAAATAGCTAAGAATATGAACGATCTGCCTAATCCTTTAAAACCTTTGGTAAAAGGAGGAGGCTCATTAACAGCACTTCCAATTATAGAAACGCAGGCTGGAGACGTATCGGCATATATCCCAACGAACGTAATCTCTATTACTGACGGACAGATTTTCTTGGATGGAGATCTATTTAATTCCGGTGTACGTCCGGCTATTAATGTTGGTATTTCGGTGTCACGTGTTGGTGGTAATGCACAGATAAAATCAATGAAAAAAGTAGCGGGAACCCTAAAGTTAGATCAGGCACAGTTCCGTGAATTGGAAGCATTTGCTAAGTTTGGATCAGACCTGGATGCTGCAACATTGAATGTAATTGAAAAAGGTAGAAGAAACGTTGAAATTTTGAAGCAGGCACAAAATGACCCATATCCTGTTGAAGAACAAATTGCTATAATTTATGCAGGATCTAAAAACTTATTAAGAAATGTTCCTGTTGAAAAAGTTAGAGAATTTGAAAGAGACTATATAGAATTTTTGAGAGCTAAACACTCTGATGTATTAAGCACATTAAAATCTGGTAAATTAACAGATGAAGTTACAGATACATTAACAAAAGTTGCTAAGGACCTTTCTCAAAGCTTTAAGGCATAATTTAAAACCATAATGGCAAACTTAAAAGAAATACGTAACAGAATAGCATCGGTTTCTTCAACTATGCAGATAACCAGTGCCATGAAAATGGTGTCTGCTGCAAAATTAAAGAAAGCACAGGATGCTATTACTGCTATGCGGCCTTATGCCGATAAGCTTACAGAACTTCTTCAAAGTTTAAGTGCTTCGTTAGATGCAGACTCAGGCAACAAATTCTCTACACAAAGACCGGTTAAAAAAGTGCTGGTAGTAGCAATTACTTCCAATCGTGGTTTATGCGGCGCATTTAATTCAAATATTATCAAGGAATGTTACACTTTGGCAGATGAAAAGTATGCTGATTTAGATGTCTCTTTCCTGGTTATTGGAAAAAAAGCGAATGATGCACTATCAAAGAAATACAAGGTGATCAGCAATCACAGTGAAATTTATGATGACTTGACTTTCGATAATACAGCGGTGATTGCAGAAAGATTAATGGACAAATTTGTTGACGCAGATTTTGACAGAATAGAATTAGTCTACAATAAATTTAAAAATGCAGCCACTCAAATTATTATGAATGAGCAGTTCTTACCAATTGTTCCAATTGAGAACGCCGGCAATGTAAATGTGGATTACATTTTTGAACCGACAAAAGTTGAAATTGTTGAGACATTGATCCCTAAGTCATTAAAAACACAACTTTATAAGGCAATTCGAGATTCTTTCGCGAGTGAACATGGAGCGAGAATGACGGCAATGCATAAAGCAACTGATAATGCAACTGAGTTGAGAGATCAGCTTAAATTAACTTATAACAAAGCTCGACAAGCTGCTATTACCAATGAAATTTTGGAGATTGTTGGTGGCGCCGAAGCATTAAATAACTAATTAAATTGGAATGTCACCTTGAGCGCTCCCGATAGCCATCGGGACGAAAGGTCTTCTCATTAAATAATATAAAGCTTCACTAATAGTGAGGCTTTTTTATGGAATAATTTTTAACGCACAATAATAAACCAAAATACAACCACAATGAAGTTAAAAAAACAATTCTCAATCCTTTTTCTATTTCTAACTTTTTTAAGCTTCTCACAACAAAAAGGAGAATTTGCAATTTCAGTTGCATTATCACCTTTCACAACACAAGGTTCAAATTCAGATGATTTCGGTTTGATTGGAAAAGCGGGCTTAGAATTCTATTTATCTGACAAAGTATCATTTTCGGGAAGTTTTTTTACCTCAAACAATACAATAATTAACAACGAAAGTGGAAATACTATTAATTCATATGGTTTTATTCCTTCTGTACAATATTATTTTATTGATAAATCAAAATTTAATCTGTTTGGGCAAATAGGTTACGGTTTTGGTTTTGAAGACTTAACAAGAAATTTTGGGAATATAGAAAATAGTGCTTTGACTATTTTCAGTTTTGGTGCAGGAATTAACTACAAGTTGAATAAAAAACTGTTTTTACAATTATCATTGCCTTATTTTAAAGCAAAAAACATTACCATTAATGAAAAGGCAGCAGATGGGGTTGCCATGTTCATTGGTTTTGATTTTAAACTATGATCGTGAGGCTTTTTTATGGAATAGAATTTGATTTAATATCTTTAATTAAACTAATCTTTATGAAAACTTTTGCCAAGCTAATGCTTATAACCACTGTTTTAATAGGATTTACTAATTGTTCGAGCGCTCAAAAACTGGAAAAACAGATATCGTTTAAAATTGGGGAAGTTTATTATCAGCATTGGGTTGCCGGAATTCAGGGTGGCGGCTCCGGGATTAATATTTTTATACCAATAGATGATTTGGATACGAATATACAACTTGACAGTGTTTATTTTAGAGGGAAAGCGGCCAAACTAGAGTTTAAATCTAATTTTCCAACCTTATTTATGGGAAGATTTATATCCCTGTCCAATAATAAAAAGGAAATAATAATGAGTGATAACCCTAAAGATGAGTACACGAATAAATTACCGCCGAAAAAAGAAAATATTCCTTTTGAATTGAAACCGAATGAATGCGTAATAAGTTATTTGCAAGAAGGCAAAACAAAGTTTTATAAAATTGGAAATGTCATAGAGAAAAAGACAGAGTTTTACCCAAGTGCACCTCCACGAAAGCAATAATTCATAGCTTTGCAAAACGTTTATTAATAACGTATTTTTAGCAGAATAAATTTTAAATACTTGGGCGCACTAAAAAGGTTCTTTAAAGATACGATCATTTATGGTTTGGCTACTGTATTACCAAGGCTCATGAATTTTGTTTTAGTCCCTCTTCACACAGGCACTTTAGAAACCAGAGATTATTCTGACAACACGATCTTCTATGTTTACGCCGCTTTCTTTAACGTTCTTCTTACTTATGGAATGGAAACGGCATTTTTCAGGTTTTTTAGTAAAAGCAAGGAGAAGAACCATGTTTTTTCTACGGCATTAATAAGTTTGACGATTACAACATTTATTTTTTTAGCCGTAGTGATGAGCTTTAATACGCAATTGGCAAACATAGTTAATTTAGATAAAACCTATTTTAACCTGTTAATTGGAGTATTAGCTTTAGACACATTAGTTGTAGTGCCTTTTGCCTATTTGAGAGCAACGGGAAGGCCTATTAAATTTACCGTAATTAAACTAAGTAACATAATTATTTATGTGCTGTTGAACTTCTTCTTTCTTTGGGCAATTCCTAAATTCACAATTGATTTTCCTAATTATGATTCAAATGATCTGGTCAAATATATTTTTATTTCCAACTTAGCTGCCAGTATTTTTACCTTGTTGCTTTTATCTCCATACTTTTTTAGAACAAAATTGCAATTCAGCACAACCATTTTTAAACAGTTATTGAATTACGGTTGGCCAATTATGGTAGCAGGTCTTGCTTATGTGATCAATGAAAACTTTGATAAATGGCTGCTTCCTGACATGCTGGGAAAAGAAATTAATGGTGCATATAGCGGTTGTTATAAAATTGGTGTTTTCATGACCATTTTTATTCAGGCCTTCAGGTTAGGAGCAGAACCGTTTTTCTTTAATCATGCTAAAGAGAAAAATGCGAAAGCAACCTACGCAACAATTATGAAATACTTTGTGATATGTGGCAGTTTAATGCTTGTATTTATCATGGCATATTTAAACCTTTTCAAGGAATTGATCGTTCGTGATGAGAGTTATTGGATAGCCATCGATATTGTGCCAATTATACTTCTTGCAAATTTATGTCTTGGAATCTATTTCAATTTGGCCATTTGGTATAAGTTGACGGACAGAACACAATATGGTATGTATTTGTCAATATTTGGTGCTGTGATAACTATAGCCTTTAATTACATCATGATTCCTAGAATTGGCTTTATGGCCTCGGCATGGGCAACTTTGGCAGCTTATGGTTCTATGATGGCAGTTTCTTATTTAATGGGTCAGAAAAAATATGAGGTGCCTTATGATTTAAAGCGCATATTGAGTTATTTGCTTATCGCTATTGTACTGTCAATTCTAACCTTAATAACTAATACAAACTATTATTTAAATAGCCTCTTAGTTTTATTATTTTTGGCCATTGTATTTATATTAGAAAGAAAAGAATTAAAACAACTCTTAAAAGGAAAATAAATGTCACCTCGATCGCAGTCGAGAGGTCTTTTTTTATAATATAAAAAGTATAGTAATCGACTGCGATCGAACGGACAAATTTTTAATAAAAATGAACATTAAAATTATCAACAAATCCACTCACAGTTTACCAAATTACGAGACAATAGCCTCTGCGGGAATGGATCTGCGCGCAAATATTAACGAGGCAATTACATTAAAACCGCTGCAGAGAGCAATAGTGAAAACCGGACTCTTTATTGAATTGCCCATTGGTTATGAAGCACAGGTTCGCCCTAGAAGCGGATTGGCCGCCAAAAAAGGGATATCAGTACTTAATGCGCCTGGAACAGTCGATGCAGATTACAGAGGAGAAATAGGAGTTATTTTAGTTAATTTATCCAATGAGGATTTCACCATAGAAAATGGTGAGCGTGTTGCACAATTAGTCATTGCAAAACACGAACGAGCAGAATGGATAGAAGTTGAGGAATTATCTGAAACTTCCAGAGGAACGGGTGGTTTTGGCAGCACTGGAACTAAATAAAAGAAATTTGAATTTTAATAAATTAAGAAAATTATAGTTTAACCTAAAAAGACACCTGCTTTGGCAGGAATAAAATATGAAAATAATTGTACCAATGGCAGGCAGAGGTTCTAGATTAAGACCTCATAGTATAACGGTGCCAAAACCATTAATTCCGGTTGCAGGACAACCTATTGTTCATCGGTTGGTCAAGGATATTGTAAAAATTGTAAAGCAACCTGTAGATGAAATTGCATTTGTTTTGGGGGAACCTGCTTTTTTTGGTGATGATGTAGTCGCAAGTTTAAAAGATTTAGCAAAAAGTTTAGGAGCAAAAGCCAGTATCTATAGGCAATTAGAACCTCTTGGAACAGGTCATGCAATCATGTGTGCCAAGGACTCCCTTTCCGGACCGGCAGTTATTGCATATGCAGATACCTTAATACGCGCAAATTTCAATTTGGATCCGCAGGCTGATGCTGTTATTTGGGTAAAACAGGTAGACAAGCCCGAAGCATTTGGTGTGGTTAAATTAAATGAAAAGAAGGAAATAATTGAATTGGTCGAAAAACCAAAAGACTTTGTTAGTGATTTAGCAGTTATTGGTATATACTACTTTAAGGAAGTTGGCGTTTTAAAACAAGAATTACAACATGTTTTGGATAACAATATTGTAAATGGAGGAGAATATCAGATCAACGATGGAATTAAAGGCATGATGGCAAAAGGTAAAGTATTTAAAACAGGACAAGTTGATGAATGGATGGACTGTGGCAATAAACAAGTCACAATTGAAACCAACACAAGAATGTTGGAATTTTTAAAAGCCGATGGAGAGGAATCATTGATATCGAGCAATGTAAAACTTGAAAATTCCAGAATTATCGAACCTTGTTTTATCGATGAAAATGTCACACTTAAAAATGCTGTCATCGGGCCAAATGTGTCCGTTGGAAAGGACTGTAGCATTTCCGATTCAACCATAAAGAACAGTTTGATACAAACCAATTCAACAATAAAAAATGCAAATTTGAATGAAGCGATGATTGGCAACAATGTTGTCTTCGATGGTCATTTTACTAAAATAAGTATTGGAGATTATTCGGTTTTGGAATAGATATTGAATAATTATTTTGAACTGCGAATAATCCGGATTAGAAATGAATATAAAACATTACATTTTTATTATACTCCTCGGGATTTTTATAATTCCCGGCACTGGTTTTGCTCAAAACGGACAAGAACCGGAAGATGATCTGGGTGATGTTACAGATGAATACCAGGAACTTTTTTTTGAGGCTCTCAAGCAAAAAGCCATAGAAAATTATGACAGATCTGTTGAGTCACTTTTAAAGTGTATCAACATTGATGACTCTCAAGCTGTTTTATATTTTGAACTAGGCAAGAATTATAAAGAACTTAAGAATTTTGGTGAGGCAGAGGATGCCTTTAAGAAAGCCATTTCAAAAGAACCGGAAAATGAGTGGTATCTCGATGAATTATACGATGTTTATTACCAGCAGCGCGACTATGACAAAGCCATAAAAACCGTCAAACAACTGGTGAAATACCATCCGGACTACAAGGAAGACCTGGCATCTCTTTATTTAAGAATGAGGAAATATAATGCTGCACTTAAGGTTTTGGATGAAATAGACGAAGAGCAAGGCGTGTCATATGAGCGAGACAAAATGAGAAATCAGATATACAATGCGACAGGAAAAACAAAGGATAGAATTGAAAATTTGGAAGATAGAGTTGAAACAAACCCTGATAAAGAATCTAATTATTTGAATTTGATTTACAGGTACAGTGAGAGTGGCGACAAGGAGAAAGCTTTTGAAACTGCTAAAACACTGCTTGAAGTCAATCCGGAATCACAATTAGTACACCTGGCCTTATATAAGTTCTATTTAGATGATAATGATGCTGAAAAAGCCGTAG
>CBDUIO010000026.1:0-15322 GCA_965367355.1 uncultured Flavobacteriaceae bacterium | reverse complement strand
GGTAATTCAATTGATGTCACTCAATCTATTCACATCGTGGATGATATAGCGCCGCAAATCATTTCAGAATTCGACAATGAGATCTATATTACCTGTGAAGAAGTTCCACAAATCCCTCAACTTGAATTTGCTGATAATTGTGATCAAGATGTTGATATTCAGTTTAGTGAGACGATGAATCAAATTGATGATTTAAACTTTGATATTCACAGAACCTGGATTGTCACCGATGAATGTAACAATCAAAACACATTCAATCAGACTATATATGTCAACAGAAATACTGAGAGTAATACGCAGTATGTGGATCTGTGTGCACAAGATGAACCCTTACATATTTTTGGATTGATTCCATATACAGAAATGGTCAATACAAATTCCCTGATAAGCGAATGGGACAGCAATTCAATGGATCTTATAGCCAACGGTTATTTTGACCCTGGAAATGTTGAATTAGGAGAATATACATTTTTAAACAGGATATCAAATAATGATTGCACCTGGACAACATCCATCAATGTTAGAGTAAATGATGATTGTGTGTATTACTCTTGTGTAGAAAGTGAAGCAGATGTTACTATTTCAAAAATGGTGACTCCAAATAATGACGGATTCAATGATTTTTTTGAAGTGTTTTATGTTTTAAATGAAGCAAGTAATGAAGTATGTGACATCGCTGTGAAGGTTGAAATATATAATCGCTGGGGAACTAAAGTCTTTCAATCGAATAATTACAATAATGATTGGGCGGGCGTTGCCAATTCAACAGCTGCCAATAACTCAAATTACTTGCCAACGGGAACCTATTATTATATAGTTGAAATGATCAACGGTGGTATAGATCCTATACAGGGGTTTATCTATTTAGGCACAGAATAATATGAAATATCTAAAAAACATATTAATACTTTTAATAATGTGGATTGTGCCATTTCTAGGCTGGTCGCAGCAGCAACCGCAATTCACACAATACATGTACAACACTATTTCCTTTAATCCGGCCTATGCAGGGTCTCGTGAAATAATGGTGATCAACGTGCTTAACAGAAATCAATGGGTTGGAATAAATGGAGCTCCAATAACCCAAACCTTATCAGCCCATACCTCTTTACCTAATACGAATTTTGGTGTTGGTCTGTCTGTAGTCAAAGATGAATTAGGTTATGAAAATTCTACGTATACCTATGCGGATCTTTCTTATACCATAACCTTAAATAAATATGATGAATATAAACTGGCATTTGGATTAAAAATTGGTGCCAGTAAATACGATCTCGATGAAAACCTGATGACCGGCAATGGCAATTCGAACGATCCGTTTTTAGACATGGTTAATTTTGACTGGACTCCTAATATTGGCGCCGGTTTCTATTTTAGAGGAGAATCATTTTATTTAGGTTTGTCTGCTCCAAAATTGATCGATTATAAGAAGGCAAACATGGATTATGTGACTTTAGACAAAGTCAGTTACTTTTTTAATGGCGGGTATTTATTGGATGTCAACAAAAATTTAAAATTCAAACCTACTTTTCTTTTAAAATATACTGAGGGCGCTCCAGTTTCCCTGGATCTTTCGACTTTGTTCTTTGTCAATGAAAAACTATGGCTTGGTGCATCGTATCGTTTATTCGATTCTTTTGGTGCCATCATTAATTTTAGAGTTATTGAAGGATTGTCATTAGGATATGCCTACGATTTCATTACATCTGACCTAAGCTCCTACTCTTCCGGATCGCACGAATTTATGATCAATTACGAGTTTGTCTTTCCCAAGCCAAGATGTAAATGCAAAGACCTTTATAACTAGCCTTTAAGATCTCGAGGAAATACCGTTTGTATAGTCACGCCCTTTTCCAGATCTTTCCAACTATCTATGTCCATTTCAATGTGCGTAAATCCGCTGGTAGGAACATTGCCTATTGGTTTATTGCCATAGGTATTGACAAAATAGGTCATGGCATGATTGTGCCCAAATACCATTAATGTATTCACAGCATTATCACACTCCTTGATGACCTTGGTTAAATTAAGGCCGCTAAAATCATACAGATCATGATTGAGTACGATGTCATCTTCATTTAATCCTAAATTACTGATAAATATATTTGCTGTGGTCAAGGCTCTCATAGCATCGCTTGACAATACAAGATCAGGCAGCGGGATAGTACCTTTAAGATGTGTAGAAACCAAATGGGCATCTTTAAAACCTCTGTTATTTAAAGGTCGTTTATGATCAGTTAAATCATACTCCCATGATGATTTAGCATGTCTTACCAAATATAATCGCTTCATAGTTTTATGGTTGTAAACGTTCAATTATCCAGTTATAATCAGAATCTAATCTATAACGAATTCTATCATGCATTCTATTAGGTCTTCCCTGCCAGAACTCAATTTCAACAGGTTTTACAATATAGCCTCCCCAATATTTTGGCCTGGGAATTTCCTTATTATTGTACTTCCCTTCTAATGCTTTTAGTTTTTCATCAAGAGCTTCCCTGCTTTCAATGACCTCGCTTTGATCTGATGCCAAAGCACCTAGCTGGCTTCCAACAGGTCTGGACTCAAAATAACCATCGCTTAAATTCTCGGCAATTTTTTCAGCCTGACCTTTTATCACTATTTGCCTCTCTGCAGCATGCCAGAAAAAATTCAGACACACATTCGGGTTTTTTTCAATGGCCTTTCCTTTCTCACTGTTATAATTCGTATAAAAGATAAAGCCTTCATAGGTATACTTTTTCAATAAAACAATTCTGGTCTTGGGGTAACCATCCAATCCGAAAGTAGAGATCGACATGGCATTGGCTTCATCAACATCAAAGTATTTGTCCACATCATAAAACCATTTCTGGAACAATTCCATAGGATTTTCCGGAACATTATGCTTACGAAGTTCGCTTTTCTCGTAAGACTTTCTATAATTACTTAAATCCTTGTTCATGGCTTGCAATTTACGAGAATAATAAATTATGGTTTCATAAATTTATTAAAAATCTTATATTTAAATTTATTGATAATACTATGATTTATCCCGAACTCATCACAGGCACTATTTTAATTATTACAGGGTTTTTAGTTAAGAAATTCCCGGATCTCATTGCAGGATATAATTCACTTACTGACACCCAGAAGAAGAAGGTAAATATTGATGGATTGTCCTCCATGATGAGAAACTATCTGATTGCTATTGGGATTTTAGTCATACTAATTGGATTGGTCATGACCATTCTTGAGGTAAAGCAACACTATTCCATCATGATCACCTCACTGGTAATAGTTTTAGCTGTTATTTTCATGATAAGTAAATCACAAAAATACTACAGACCCTAAAACTCAAAAGTTTTACCGTCTTCAGCCAATAAGGTATTTTGAAATATTTCCTGTGCTTCCGTTTTAAAACCCTCCAACCCATCATACCTGGTAGAATAATGACCAAGTATTAGAGTTCCTATATTGGCTTGTTTTGCAATTTCAGCAGCTTGTTTGGCTGTACTGTGCTTAGTCGATTCACATAAATGCTCGTGTTTATCCATAAAAGTGGATTCATGGTACAGCACATCTGCATTTTTAATGATAGGGATAATGCTTTTGTTATATGATGTGTCACTGCAAAAGGCATAGCTTTTTGGTTCTCTTGGCGGACTTGTCACTTTTTTGTTATTTATCAAAACGCCATCTTTATTTTCAACATCAAACCCCTGTTTCAATTTTCTATAATATGCCAGATCAATATTAGCAGCTTTAACGGCGTTAATATCCAGTTTTCGTTGTCCCGGTTTTTCCTTGAATAGAAATCCGTTGGTATATATTCTGTGGTTCAACGGAATTGTGTGAACTTCCACCTTATCATCTTCAAATATCAATTCTGTTGATTTTGAAGTGAGTTCATGGAAAATAAGCTGGTAATTTGTCCAGGAATCTGATAATTTCAATTGTAAGGTAATAACCTCCTTTAATCCTTTTGGGCCATAGATATGAAGATCTGATTCTCTTGTTAATAAACGAAAAGTTGATATTAAACCAACCAGACCAAAATAATGATCGCCATGTAAATGAGAAATAAAAATATGCTTGATCCTTGAGAACTTTATTTTACTTCTCCTTAATTCAACTTGCGTGCCTTCACCACAATCAATAAGGAATAAGTGATTATTAATTTCAAGAACCTGAGAAGTTGGATTTGTTAATGTTCTTGGTGTTGCGCTGTAACAACCTAAAATAGATAATTTCATCTTAAAGTCCTAAATCACGCTCAATTTCTTCCATTTCAATGATATCAAAAGCTTCCTGGAGGGTTGGAACAACGATAATCTCGTCAGGTATTTCGTCTAAATTTATAGCATTACTTACTATTACAAAAGAATGCCTGGCTTTTCGATGCTTGTTTGAAATTTCAAGAAATTCCAGTATATCACTGGTACCTACTTTATTTAATGTTACCAGATCTACAATTAGATTATCGTTGCTATAGGTTTTATAAACCTTGATAATTTCTTGTATCAATTCAGGAATAGTCTCTTTTTCCTGAGTTATCACTGTTGTGTTATCTTTTGAAGAGAAAATCATTTTTCGTGTTTAATTTTTGATGCCAGTAAATATATTACAGCCATTCTTATGGCAACTCCATTTTGCACCTGATCTAATATAATGGCCTGCTTCGAGTCTGCCACATCACTTGTGATCTCAACACCTCGATTAATGGGCCCAGGGTGCATAATAACTATTTCCTTATCTAAGGAATCCAGGATCTTCTTATTAACGCCATACTGCTGTGTATATTCCCGTGTCGACGGAAAATAACTAATCTCCATCCGTTCGTTCTGAACACGTAACATATTTGCAACATCACACCAGTTTAGTGCCTTGATCAAATCTGTTTCAACTTTTACGCCAAGACTGTGAATGTATTTTGGAAAAAGCGTTTTTGGTCCACAAACCATGACATTGGCACCTTGTAATTTTAAGGCAAATATATTGGACAAGGCCACTCTGCTATGCAAAATATCACCAACTATTACGATGTTCTTTCCTTTAACACTACCCAGCTTTTCTCTAATGGAGAATGAGTCTAACAAAGCCTGCGTAGGATGTTCATGAGCTCCATCACCTGCATTTATTATACTGGCTTTAACATGCTTAGACAAAAAGATGCCTGCCCCGGGATTAGGGTGTCGCATGACAACCATATCCACTTTCATCGACAAAATATTATTGACCGTATCAATAAGTGTTTCCCCTTTTTTTACTGAGGACTGCGATGCTGAAAAATTAATAACGTCTGCCGATAATCTTTTTTCTGCAAGCTCAAAAGATAATCTTGTTCTGGTAGAATTCTCGAAAAACAAATTGGCTATGGTAATATCTCTTAAGGAAGGTACTTTTTTAATTGGCCTGTTAATGACTTCTTTAAAATGATCGGCAGTTTTAAATATAAGATCTATATCTTGTTTGTTAAGATATTTAATTCCCAGTAAGTGATTTACACTTAATTCGCTCATGAGTTTTTATTTATCTATTAAGTATACCGCGTCTTTTCCATCATTTTCCTTCCAGTTAACAATGACCTTTTCCTGGTTTATTGCATCCACCTGCCTGCCTTTATAATCCGGTTGTATTGGTAAATGTCGGCTAAATCGTCTGTCTATTAATGTTAAAAGTTCAATTTCATTGGGTCGCCCAAAAGATTGAATTGCTGTTAAAGCAGCTCTGATACTTCGCCCTGTATAAAGAACGTCATCAACAAAAACCACTTTTTTGTTTTCAACAATAAAATCTATTTCTGTTGTGTTTGCTTCCAGTGGCTTGTCACCTCTTCTAAAATCATCCCTGTAAAAAGTAATGTCAAGGTAACCCAGTTGCACATTCTTTATTTTGTATTCTTCCCTTAATATTTTAACCAGTCTGTTTGCAAGGAATTTACCTCTTGGCTGAATTCCTATAAGTACGGTATTTGTAAAATCGTTGTGTTTTTCAATTAATTGACAAGCCAGTCGATGAAGAATGATGTTTACCTCTTTCGCGTTAAGTAAAACTTTTTGACTCATAAATTAACCAAACGTATTTGGTATGCAAAGTTAAACCAAAAAATTAAAAAAGTGCAACTTATTAATTGGAATAAAAAAAGCCTTCAAAATATGAAGGCTTTAATTTTATAAATGAATTGAGAATTACTTTTTCCCGTCCATTTTATCTTTAAGAGCTTGTAAAGCATCATTGGCATCACCTAAGGTTGGTTTTGCTTCAGAAGCTGCAGCTTTAGCTTTTTTAGCTGCTGCTTTTACATTTCTTTGCTCTTCTTCTCTAAAGATAGCCGTATGAGATGCTACAACTCGCTTGAATTCTTTGTTGAATTCAATAATTTTAAAGTCTGCTGCTTCTCCTTTCTTCAATTTTTTACCATCTTCTTTCTCTAAATGACGGCTTGGAACAAAGGCAACAATATCTTCATTAAAATTAATTGTAGCTCCTTTATCAACTATTTCAGCTATTTCAGCATTATGAACAGAATCCAACGCGAATTCTTTTTCATACTTATCCCAAGGATTGTCTGTGGTTTGTTTATGACCTAAGCTCAATTTTCTTCCTTCAACATCAAGTTCAAGAACAACAACGTCTAAGGTATCACCAACGGCACAAAATTCACTAGGATGCTTGATCTTCTTAGTCCAAGATAGATCTGAAATGTATATCAGTCCATCAATTCCTTCTTCAAGCTCTACAAAGACACCAAAATTGGTAAAATTTCTAACAATTCCTTTGTGTTTAGAACCTACAGGATATTTTTTAGTAATATCTGTCCATGGATCCGGAGTCAATTGCTTGATTCCAAGAGACATTTTACGATCTTCTCTGTCTAATGTCAAAATCACAGCTTCTATTTCATCACCAACAGAAACAAAATCCTGAGCTGATCTTAAGTGAGTTGACCAAGACATTTCTGAAACGTGAATTAAGCCTTCAACACCTTCTTCAACTTCAATAAACGCACCATAATCTGCAATGACTACAACTTTACCTTTAACTTTATCACCAACTTTTACAGTATCTGCCAATGCTTCCCAAGGGTGTTTACTCAATTGTTTTAACCCTAATTGAATTCTGGATTTATCTTCATCAAAATCAAGAATTACAACATTTAGTTTTTGATCTAATTCAACCACTTCATTTGGGTGGTTAATTCTAGACCAGGAAAGATCTGTAATATGGATCAATCCATCAACTCCTCCAAGATCAATAAATACTCCATAAGATGTAATATTTTTTACAACACCTTCAAGTACCTGACCTTTTTCAAGCTGACTGATTATTTCTTTTTTCTGTTCTTCTATATCGGCTTCGATCAATGCTTTGTGTGACACAACGACATTCTTGAATTCATGATTGATCTTAACAACCTTGAATTCCATAGTTTTGTTTACATATTGATCGTAGTCTCTAATAGGTTTCACATCGATCTGTGAACCAGGTAAGAAAGCCTCAATACCAAATACATCAACGATCATACCTCCTTTAGTTCTGCATTTTACAAAACCATTGACGATCTCTCCGTTGTCATGAGCATTATTAACTCTATCCCAAGCTTTTATTACTCTCGCTTTTCTATGAGATAACACAAGTTGACCTGTAGCGTCTTCACGCACATCGATCAATACTTCTACTTTATCACCAACTTTTAAGTTAGGATTGTACCTGAATTCGTTAAGTGAAATAACACCTTCTGATTTTGCATTGATATCAATGATAGCATCTCTATCTGTAATATGAATAACAGTTCCTTCTACAACCTCATCGTTAAGCGTATCTACGAAGTTTTCGGCAACCAATTTTTCAAATTCTTCCAATTGCTTATCTTCAACAGGATCGATTCCTTCCTGATAGTTATGCCAATTGAATTCTTTTAGAAATTTTTCCGGATTTGCCTGAGATTCTGATACAGTTTCTTCCTTTTTAGGTTCTGCAACTGCTACTTCCGGGGTTTCAACTTCAGCTTTTTTAGTTTTAGCTTTTGTTGCTTTTGCTTTAGTTTCTTTTTTTTCAGCCATGTGCTGATTTAAATTTGTATTCTGATTGTTTCGGATGAATTAAGCAATTAACAACCAGAAGGGTTAATTTTATTTTTTTAATCCTTTTATCATCTCGCTCTATCGCTAAAAGGAGCGCAAAAATAATACTTTTTAAGAGAATCGCCTAATTGTAGGTGAAAAAAGTGCTGATTTATTCGAAATCTTCTAGAGTCATGTTAACCAATTCCATTACTTTTTGAAAAGTTTCCTCTTTAGTAAGCTCTGAATTATCGACCTGAATAGCATCCGGTGCCTTTCGTAACGGAGAATCTTTCCTGTGAGAATCTATATAATCTCTGTCCTGAACATTTTGCAAAACTTCCTGATAACTCACATCATCGCCTTTTTCAACTAATTCATAATAGCGCCTCATGGCTCTTTTATCAGGGGAACTGTTTAAGAATATTTTTAATTCAGCTTTTGGGAATACAACAGTGCCAATATCTCTTCCGTCCATGACCACTCCTTTGTCTTTTCCCATTTTCTGTTGCTGTTTTACGAGCTGCTGACGTACTTCTGGGATGGCTGAAACCTGACTAACAAAACTTGACACTTCCAAAGTTCTGATTTCCTTTTCTATATTGACATTGTTTAAATACACTTCAGAAAATCCAAGTTTTTTATTATACTTAAAACTGATTTTAATTTTTGGTAAAGCATCTATAAGATCACTTACCCGAAATTCCGCCTTATCAATAAACCCGTGTTGCATGGCATAATAGGTCACAGCCCTGTACATGGCACCTGAATCGACATAAGTATAGCCTAATTCATTGGCTATATGTTTAGCTACGGTACTTTTGCCGGTTGAAGAATATCCGTCTATTGCAATGGTAATTTTTCGCATTTATTGTAAATCTATATTCAAACCAAAAAAACTTGTATTAGCTGCACTACTGTACCTTGCATGTGCATAACTAAACTTTATTTTATTCATTTTTAACCCAACTCCAAATGACAAACCTGAAAAATTTCGTTGTTCCAGTATCCTGAGTTCTTCTGCGCGTCTAAAGTTATAACCTATTCTTATATTAAATCCTTTTTCAGGAAATAATTCTGCACCCAGGACCAAATGTCGTAAAGCATTGTTAAAAAAACTAACTTTTTCATCAGATTGATTCCCATTTAGATCAGTTGTTACCCTCGCCGGATTTGGCTCTGCAATATTCCATGTCTGCAAATTTTCCATAGTAAGGTGCCATCTTATTGGAACATTTTCCAGTTGTTGAGACATTCCAAAATCAATTTCCAATGGCAGAGGTTCATTTTGACCGGCATATGTCGATATTTGAGTTCCTAGATTTCTTATAGCCAGTGCCATTTGAAATCCAATAGTCTCATTGATATATATTGCTCCAAGATCCAAAGCCATTCCAAAAGAAGAATATACTTCCAGTTTTGAAGTAATAAATTTAACA
The DNA here is from genome assembly GCA_965367355.1 of uncultured Flavobacteriaceae bacterium. Classification (GTDB taxonomy): domain Bacteria; phylum Bacteroidota; class Bacteroidia; order Flavobacteriales; family Flavobacteriaceae; genus Site-B1. The sequence goes on along the minus strand of CBDUIO010000026.1, from coordinate 5,838 downwards.
TTTGTTCCTAAATAAACATCAGTCCATGGAATATTAAAAGCATAGCCTAAAGATAAAGCTGCTTCACTTCCTGAGAAAGATCCCGTGGAATTACCTCCCTCATCATAACCATCAAAATTACCATAATTTATATAGGTGACCCCTCCGTGAAATGTTTGAATTCTTCGGTCCACAGTGTAGGCATACGCAGCAGTTCCATAACCAATGCCGCCTAAATAACTGGAATAATTAAGTGATAACTGACTATCCATTTCTGCATTAATGGTTGCAGGATTAAACAGGGCCTGAGTGACATCATAATCATAAATAGTAATAATCTTTCCACCCAATGCTGCCTGTCGTGGAGACGAAACCAAATTTAAGAACTGATATGTAGATTCACCACCTATTTGACTAAAAACAAATGGTGCCATTATCATAAATATAAAAATGGTAAATTTCTTTTGCATAGATGTGCAAAGTAACTAAATCTAACTTATAACGTCCTGAAGTATATTATATTTTTTATCAATAAAAAACCCCGATTTTTATCGAGGTTTTTGTTTATAATTTTTTGGCGTTCTTCACCTTTGTATTCGTTATAGCGATCTTTATTACATCATCCATATCTTTTACATAATGGAATTTTAATCCTTTGAGATATTCCGCTTTAATTTCTTCAACATCTTTTCTATTATCTTCACTCAATAATATCTCTTTGATTTTGGCTCTTTTTGCCGCCAGAATTTTTTCTTTAATACCTCCTACCGGAAGGACTTTACCTCTTAATGTAATTTCCCCCGTCATGGCCAGGCTCTTTTTAACCTTTTTTTGAGTAAATAACGACACTAATGATGTTAACATGGTCACTCCTGCACTGGGCCCATCCTTTGGTGTGGCACCTTCCGGCACATGAATGTGCACATTATATTTACTAAAGACATCAGGGTTAATTCCGTAATTATCTGCGTTAGCCTTTATGAATTCCATGGCTATGGTTGCTGACTCCTTCATGACCTGACCCAAATTACCCGTGATATTAAGAGCTCCTTTCCCTTTGGACAGGATGGATTCTATAAATAATATATCTCCGCCTACTCGTGTCCAGGCAAGGCCCGTAACCACGCCTGCCACATCATTGTTTTCATACTTATCCCTTTCTAAACGTGCAGGGCCTAAAACGTCTTCAACATCTTTATTCGATATCTTCACATTATAGGTCTCATCCATAGCAATGTTTTTAGCCGCAAATCGGACCATTTTTGCTATCTGTTTTTCAAGACCTCTTACACCGGATTCCCTGGTATAGCCTTCAACAATTTTGGCAAGTTGAGGTTTGCCAATCTTTAAATCTTTTGAACTTAACCCGTGTTCTTTTAATTGCTTAGGAAGAAGGTGTCTTTTAGCAATTTCTATTTTTTCCTCAATAGTATAACCGGTTACATTAATAATTTCCATTCTGTCCAATAAGGCAGGCTGTATAGTTGATAAGCTATTAGCTGTTGCTATAAACATGACTTTTGAAAGATCATATCCTAACTCGAGGAAATTATCATGAAAATCGTAATTCTGTTCAGGATCTAAAACCTCCAACATAGCTGAGGAAGGATCTCCCTGATGTGAATTAGATAATTTATCGATTTCATCTAACACAAATACAGGGTTAGAAGTTCCGGCCTTACGTAAATTTTGTATAATTCTTCCGGGCATAGCACCTATATAGGTTTTTCTGTGACCGCGAATCTCTGCCTCATCACGAAGGCCACCCAGTGACATTCTAACATATTCTCTTCCCAGTGCTTCGGCAACCGATTTACCCAAAGATGTTTTACCTACTCCGGGAGGACCAAATAAACATAAAATAGGTGATTTCATGTCATTGCGCAGTTTTAAAACCGCCAGATATTCTATGATCCTTTGTTTGACATCATCTAAACCATAGTGATCTCTGTCTAATATCTTTTTCGCTCGATTGAGATCGAATTTATCTGTACTGTATTCGTTCCAGGGTAATTCCAAAAGAAGGTCGAGATAATTACGTTGAATTGAGTACTCAGCTACCTGAGGATTCATTCGTTGTAATTTCGCCAATTCTTTATTAAAATGAGCCTGAACCTCTTTATTCCATACTTTTTTCTTAGCCTTGGCACGCATTTCTTCAATTTCTTCATCATAGCTAACACCACCCAATTCCTCCTGAATGGTCTTCATTTGCTGATGCAAGAAATACTCGCGTTGTTGCTGGTTAAGATCACTTTGAACTTTTGACTGAATATCGATCTTCAGTTCTAATTTTTGCAGTTCAACATTTAAATACTTAAGCGTAGCCAGAGCCCTGTCCTTTAAATTATTAAGCTCCAGTAATTTTTGCTTTTCAGCAACAGTCAAGTTCATGTTTGATGAAACAAAATTCACCAAAAAAGAATCACTTTGAATGTTTTTTATCGCAAAGGAAGCCTCACTGGGAATGTTGGGGCTATCCTTTATAATTTGGAGTGCAAGATCCTTGATAGAATCAATAATCGCATTGAATTCTTTATTCTTTACTGCTGGTCTTGCCTCAGGAACTTCTCTAACAGTCGCAGTTAAATATGGCTCCTCGGTTAGAACCTCTGCAATTTTAAATCGTTTTTTTCCCTGAATTATAACAGTAATATTACCATCAGGCATTTTTAAAACCCTCAATATCCTGGCTACTGTACCGGTATGATTGATATCCTTTAAACCAGGGTCTTCTATTGTTTCATCCTTTTGCGATACAACTCCAATAACCTTATTCCCTTTGTTGGCGTCATTGATCAATTTAATTGATTTGTCTCTACCTGCAGTAATAGGAATTACGACTCCCGGAAACAAGACCGTATTACGCAATGGTAAAATTGGTAAGGTGGTAGGAACTAATTCTTTGTTTATCTCCTCTTCATCTTCAGGTGTCATCAAAGGAATTAATTCCGAATTTTCATCGAAATCCTGCAATGACAAACTGTCAAGACTAATAAAATTTGACTTTTTCATAAATATATTTCAGTCATTATGTCATAAAAACATAACGAATTTGATTAAAGTTAATTATAAAATATGCATTGAATCATTTAATTGCCCTAATTAACTAAAGCTTTCATTATTTAATTCAATCTCAAAAGTCAATTAATATGCCAATCCCTAGAGATCAAATCATTTAATTTGAAATTCGTTATTGAAAATTTTTTATTCCAACTGTAACAAAGATTAAGTAACTTCATCATTATAATACAAAGCAATTGTTTTTGACACTGACCAAAGAAAATATAGAACAATTAATAGAGCTGTGTAAAACTGGCGACCAACGTGCACAAATGGAAGTTTATAATAGATATTATAAAGCTATGTTCAACGCTGCTTACAGGATTGTGAAGGACAATTTTGAAGCCGAAGATATCATGCAGGATTCCTTTCTATCTGCCTTTACAAAACTGGATAGTTTGAAAGATCCAAAAACATTCGGTTCCTGGTTAAAAAGAATTGTGATCAACAATAGTATTTATCATTACAATAAAAATGTTAAATATTCTGAAGTTCCTTTAGATGATGTGCTTTATAAAGTAGAAGACAGTTCTGGTATTCCGGAGGATTATGAGTTTACCAATATGAAGGCTAAACAAGTTCTGGACTCCATGAAATCTTTAAAAGATTCGTATAGAATTTCTTTGACTTTGAACCTGATTGAAGGATATGATTACGATGAGATCTGTGAAATTATGAATATGTCTTATGCAAATTGCAGAACAACTATTTCGCGTGCAAAAGAAAGCCTTCGGAATAAAATGATGCAACAGGCATAATAAAAATTAATAATTATGAATAAAGATAATTTAGATAAGCTTTTTGAAAATCTTAAGAACGATTTTGATATTGAGAATCCCAATCTCAACCATCAGCAACGGTTTTTAGATAAACTCAAGAACCAGAACAAGAATGCTGTTCCTAATACAGCGAAACGCAGTTACTGGAAACCATTAATCAGTATTGCGGCATCGGTTGTATTATTGGTAGCCTTATTCTTTGGAACCCAGCAAGAGGCAAGTGCTAAAGATCTGGCCAGTGTTTCTCCGGAAATGGCTCAAACTCAAAATTTCTTTACTTCAACAATTTCAAAAGAACTCGCTAAACTTGATGAAGAGAGCACTCCCGAGACTGCGATATTAGTACAGGATGCCCTAAAGCAAATAGAAATTCTTGAATCAAAATATGAATTGCTTAAAAAAGATCTTTTAGAAAGCGGAGACGATAACCGAGTGATCTATGCAATGATCTCAAACTTCCAAAGCAGAATTGATCTATTACAAAACGTGTTACAAAAAATAGAAGAAATTAAACAACTTAAACAAATTACAAATGAAAACATTTCAACTTTATAAACTGGTATTCCTCTTGTTGATCCCGGCAATTTCCTTTGCCGGAAATGAAGTGAAAGGAAAATACACCAAAAACAAAATGATAAATAAAGTATTCACTGTAAATAGTGATGCTACTTTGAAGATCAACAATAGCTATGGCAATTTAGACATAGCAACCTGGGATCAAAACAGGATTGAAATACAAGTATCAATAACGACCAACGGTAATGATGAAGAAAAGGTTCAGAAGAAATTGGACGACATTACCGTTAAATTTTCTGCTTCTTCAGAATGGGTGTCTGCCGAAACTATCTTCGATAAAAACAAATCGAAATCTTGGTGGAGCTGGACCAAAAGCAACAATGTCAATATGGAAATCAATTACCTGGTTAAAATGCCTGTAACTAATGCAGTAATTTTAGATAATGACTATGGCAATATTAATCTTGATAAATTAAAAGGTGTTGCAAAAATTAGTTGCGATTACGGAAAAATAACTACCAAGGAATTAATGGCAGATAATAATGATATAAGTTTTGATTATACAAATAACAGCTATTTTGAATATATTAAAAGTGGAAAGATACATGCTGATTATAGCGGATATACGGTGTCTAAAACAGAAAATTTAGAAATCTCAGCCGACTATACACAATCAAAAATTGAGGTAGCCGAAAACATTAAATATAGTTGTGACTATGGCGGAATTACCATAGAAAAAGTTAATAATGTAGTTGGCAATGGGGATTATTTGACAACCAGGATAGGTGATGTTTATAAAAATATTAGCATAGACGCAGATTACGGTTCCATAAAAATCGATAACATGACTGCCAATGCCGGAAATTTGAAAATCAATTCAGATTATGTAGGGATCAAAGTTGGAATAGACCCTGCTTATAATTTTGATTTTGAAATTGATCTGGAATATGGATCCTTAAAAGATGTCGATGGGTTCCAATATAATAAACGAAATATTGAATCCGGAGACAAATACTACCAAGGTTATTATGGAAAACAAAACAGTGGAAATTTAATTCGGATTTCCTCTGATTATGGGAGTATTACATTCACAAAAAATTAATTAGTCTAAACATATTTAATTATGAAAAAATTCAACTCTAAATTCTTACTGGTTGTTGCATTGATATTCACAACGTCTTTAAGTGCCCAAAATTGGTGGAAAAACTCGGTCAAAGGAAACGGTAACATCACGAAAATTACCAGATCAACATCAGATTATGATGCTATAAAATGTGCAGGTTTTATGGATTTTGAACTTGTAAAAGGGAAAGAAGGAACCATTAGTATTGAAGGTGAGGAAAATCTTTTGGAATATATAATTACCGAAGTGAAGAATAATGCCTTAATTGTTAAAGTCGAAAATGGAGTAAACTTAAAGACCAGCCGAAATAAAGGAATTAAAATCACCATTCCATTTGAAAATATCGAAAAGATATCCTTATCCGGCTCTGGTGATGTC
>CBDUIO010000025.1:0-15351 GCA_965367355.1 uncultured Flavobacteriaceae bacterium | reverse complement strand
AAAAGGCTGTTGGAGTATGATGATGTAATGAATGCCCAAAGGGAAGTGGTTTATAAACGTAGATTTCATGCCTTATTTGGAGAACGATTAAGAGTAGATATTGCAAATATGATCTATGATACTTCGGAAATAATTTCTGAAAGAAATAAAGGTGCAAATGACTTTAAGAATTTTGAATTTGAATTGATTCGATATTTCTCAATGAGTTCCCCTATAACTGAAAGTGAATTTTCTAAACTTTCAGTTCAGGAAATTGCCGGAAAAATATATCATGCAGCCTTTGATCACTACGTAGATAAAATGGAACGCAACGCAGAACTCGCTTATCCGGTAGTTAAAAACGTTTATGAAACTCAAGGCAATCAATACAAACGAATTGTAGTTCCGTTTACTGATGGTGTAAAAACGCTTCAAGTAATTACAGATCTGGAAAAAGCTTACCAGTCAAAAGGAAAACAGTTAATAACAGATTTTGAAAAAAACATTACTCTGGCAATTCTTGATGATGCCTGGAAAACCCATTTACGTAAGATGGACGAATTAAAGCAATCTGTTCAATTAGCAGTTCACGAACAAAAAGACCCTCTGTTGATATATAAGTTTGAGGCTTTTGAACTGTTTAAAGGCATGATAGAAGAAGTAAATAAAAATGTAATCTCCTTCCTGTTTAAAGGAGAGTTACCTCAAGAAACTAAAGATACTATTCAGGAAGCCAGAGCCAGAAAAAGAGAGAAATTAGAAACGAAAAAAGAAGAAATCCCTAATATGGATGAAAGGTCAGCACAAAGTCGAGCGGCTGGCAACACCCAAAGACAACAACAAGTTGTTGAGACTATAGTGCGAGATAAACCTAAAATTGGTAGAAATGACAGAGTGACCATAAAACATGTCATGAGCGGTGAAAACAGAACATTGAAGTATAAACAAGCAGAACCACTTATTAACAAGGGCGAATGGGTATTAATTGAAGACTAGTAGAATACTCAAAATCTTAAAACAAAAATTAAGCAAAAATCCTGAAAAATCAATCTTCAGGATTTTTTTATTACCTTTCCTTTACTAACAAATTTTAAAATATTATGAAAAATGTCTTGGCAACCATTGCAGGTTTTATTGCTGCAAGTTTAGTAGTCTACTTCATTGAACAACTGGGGTGGAAATTTTTTCCTTTACCTGATACCGTTAACCCAATGGACCCGGAATCTTTAAAACAGAACATTGACCTTATACCTAAAGGAAGCATGATATTTGTAATAATAGCTCATGCTATTGGTGTTTTTTGTGGAATGATTCTGGCAGGAATTATTTCTAAAAAATCATTAATTCCTTCATATATCGTTGGTGGTTTAATGATTATTGCAACAATTGCAAACCTAATAATGATACCTTCACCAATGTGGTTTATCATTTTTGATCTTCTAGGAGTTATTGTGGCATTTTTCGCTGCAAGAAAATTAGTCCAGGCAAAATTCTTAAAGACATAAACGAATTTCTTACTTTTAGTTACAAATTCATCTATTAAATTGACAAAACGCAAAACAAATAAAAGCGCATTAAAGAACATTGATGGTGTTGATGATCCTGGAATAACCAATAAGTTATCAATATCTAACATTCAAAAAAAAAGAAAGACTCAACCAACTACAGATGAATTAGTTAATTCAATCTTAGCGGGAGATATTACAGCATTAAGCAGAGCTATAACTTTAATCGAAAGTAAGAATCCGAATCATTTGGAAAAGGCCAATCAAGTGATAAAAAAATGCTTACCATTCGCTAATAAGTCAATTAGAATAGGCATTACAGGAGTACCGGGAGTTGGAAAAAGCACTTTTATTGAATCATTTGGAAAGCATCTAACAAAAAATGGTAAAAGGATTGCTGTTTTGGCTGTTGATCCAAGTAGTGCAATAAGTAAAGGCAGCATTCTTGGGGACAAAACCAGGATGGAAGAATTGGTAAAAGATAAAAATGCTTTTATACGTCCATCCCCATCGGGAGATTCACTGGGTGGAGTGGCAAGAAAAACACGAGAAACCATAATTCTTTGTGAAGCTGCGGGTTTTGATACAATTATCATTGAAACTGTTGGTGTGGGCCAAAGTGAAACCGCTGTTCATAGCATGGTTGACTTCTTTTTACTGTTAAAATTGGCAGGAGCCGGGGATGAATTACAGGGAATTAAAAGAGGTATTATTGAAATGGCTGATGCCATAGCCATTAATAAAGCCGATGGTGACAATATTAAAGCGGCGAACATAGCTAAACTGGAATTTAATAGAGCTTTACATTTTTATCCTGAAAAAGAATCGGAATGGCAACCAAAAGTAATCCTGTGTAGCGCAACAGAGAAGATTGGAATTGGTGAGATCTGGAGTATGATATTGGATTATATTGAAATAACCAAAAAAAATAATTTCTTTCAGAAAAAAAGACAAGATCAAAATAAATTTTGGCTAATTCAGACCATTGAAGAACATTTAAAAAATGATTTTTTTAATCACGCAAAGATTAAAAATGAATTAAGGATACAAATGGAATTAATTCAAGCCAACGAAACGACACCATTTGCTGCAGCAGATTATTTACTTCAATTAAAAAGAGATCTATAAGAAGTTATCCTTGTACCATTTAACCTGCTTTTCAACGGCTTGTAACAGAGTTGTTTGCGGATTATAATTTAAAAGTTTTTTGGCTTTATCAATATTTGCTTTCGTCCTAAGCTGGTCACCTGCACGTTTAGGAATAACATTCATTTTTATCTTTTTTCCAAGGACCTTTTCTACAGTCTCTATCCCTTCTTGCGTAGTATGCTCAACTTCAGTGCCTAAATTGATTATTTCACCGTCTACAATATTTTCTTTACCAATTACACTTATAACACCATCAACAATGTCATCAACATCGGTAAAACTTCTCAAATGTTTATCACTACCTTCAAAAAGTGGGAATGCCTCTCCTTTTAATCCTAGATCAATTAATTTGGTATACATTTTTTCCGGACGTTCTCTTGGGCCAATAACAGAATACAATCTTAATGAGCAAGCCTTCAATTGTTTTTCCCGACTTTTTTGCAAAACAAGTTGCTCCGCAGCTAATTTTGTTACACCATAATGCGAAGCTGGTTTTGGAGCTCTGTCTTCCGGAAAAGTAGCTTCTAATCCATATATCGACGAGGTTCCAATATTGACAAATAATTTTAAATTAGTAAGACCCAGAGCATAGTCAATAAGATTTTTTGTTGCAATTATATTATTTTCTAAATAATCTTCAAAAGTTGAATTACTGGAAATTCCAGGTTGGGCAGCGTAATGAAAAATATAATTTATGTCATTTGGAAGCACTTCTGATAAATTATCATTCCTTAAGTCGTAGGTAATAATTTTTACACCTTTATCAATCAAGGCTTTTTCATTCAATTTCTTTAACTCTAAACTGTAATAAGAAGAGAAATTATCGACTCCATAAACTTCATGACCTAAAGATCTCAAACGTTCTGCAGTATGCGAACCTATAAATCCAACTGCACCGGTAACTAATATTTTCATATTTGTATTAAAGTACTGCAAATTAAGAATATTAACTTTAATTAGAAAAATAACATATTAGATAAAAAAGAATATTTTTGCTTAAGAATAAATGAGTACCGAATCCTAAATTAAATAATGAATTATAGGTTAATCATTTTAATTTTTTCTGCATTTATACTCCTTAACTTTAATTTGGGCAAATGGGGAATCATGGAGACCAGCGAAGCCAGGTATGCTGAAATAAGCAGAGAGATGGTGGAAGATGGCGACTATATTCATCCTAAACTTTTGGGAATTTATCATTATCATAAACCACCAGTTACCTATCAAATTACAGCGCTTGGTTATAAATTATTTGGGATCAATGAATTCGGTGCTCGTTTTTTCTTGCAAGTAGCAATTGTAATTCAGTTATTATTGATTTATCAGATTGCACTTATTTTATTCAGGAATAAAGATATTGCACTAACGGCTTCTTTAATTTATTTTTCATTGCCCATTGTCTTAATCTCATCAAGAAACTTAACTACAGATGCTTATTTAAATACATTTATTCTACTTTCTATTTATTCCTGGATAAACTGGAAACTAAAATCGTATAAACCTATTTTTATCTACTTATTCTACATTGGCCTAGGAATTAGTTTCGAAATAAAAGGGCCGGTTGCTTTACTTTTCCCATTGGCGTTTATTTTAATCTACAAACTAGTTAATAAGGAAACTCCTAAAATCAATATTCATCATATTATAGGTATTGTAGTGTTTTTTATAGTTGCCTCTGCCTGGTATATTATGGTCGTTTTGGAAAATGAAAAACTCTGGGATTATTTTTTTAAAGACCAAATCGTGAACAGAATTACTTCAAAATCCTATAATCGGGCCAAACCATTTTGGTTTTACCTTGCAACAATTCCGTTAATTGGAATTCCGTGGATATTTATTTTAGCACACCATGTAAAAAATCAGTGGAAAAGCATTCAAAAATCTAAAAATATTGAATTTGTATTGATTGTTACTATACTGTGTTTGGTGGCAATTTTTTCCGCATTTAAAACAAAGCTTATTTTATATGTGTTACCCTTGTTCGGGTTTGTTGCGCTTATAACCGCATCTATTCTTCACAAAACATCTGAAAAGACATTGAAAATATATAACAAATCAATTGTGATCTTCATTGTGATTTTTTTACTTGCTTTATTAAGTATTAAATTCATTAATATTAATTATAAATTTAATATTTCAGAAGCGATCATCATTACATTAGTATCTTCAATAAGTTTATTTGTAATACTCAAAAAAAGATTTTCGCGACCTCCCTTAAAAACAGCTTTGTTAGGATTTATTCTTGGAAGTACTTTACTCTTAGCCGGAACACAGTTCTTAATACAAAATGAATCGGCTTTAAATTCACCTAAAAAAGCCATTCAATTCATTAATACAGATTTGAATAAAACTAAGAATATTCTTGTTTTAAATTATCTTTTGGCTTCTACTGAATTTTATTCAGATAAAAATGTTGTTACATTGAATTATGGCCATAATACCGTACAAAGAGAGACACAATTTGAAACAGATTTCAAATGGGAAGAAAACCTGATTGATCTGAAAACTGATGAGGGAAAAATAAAAACAAAAAACTTATTAGATTCCAATTCAGTTTTAATTATGAGAAAACGAGACAAATTTATTGATGGCATTAAATTTATTGAGCAACATTTTAAGCATAAAAAAGAATTTGGAACCTGGATCGTTTACTATTGAACAAAACAACTAAAAATTGAATACTTTTGCAATTAATTAAATCGAGCTAAATGCCTTATCAATTCACTATTATTGTACCTGTTTATAATGAACAAGATAACTTGCTTAGGGTAGAAAAAGAACTTCAAAACTATATAAAAATAGCGAAGAAATCGACCAAAGTCCTGTTTGTAAATGATGGATCAAAGGATAATAGTCAAGAAATAATAGAAGAAATTTGTAAAAGAAATGAAGCCTTTGGCTTTATTTGCTTTGAGAAAAACAGAGGATTAAGCGCTGCTATAAAAGCCGGTTTTGATAATGTTGACACAGAATTGGTTGGTTATATAGATTCCGATCTTCAAACCGCACCGGAAGATTTCAATTTGCTTTTGGAAGACATTGGTGAATACGATCTTGTTACTGGAGTTAGGTCTGATAGAAAAGACAGCTTTGTAAAAAATATGTCCTCAAAAATCGCCAATGGTATTCGCAGGAGTTTCACACACGATGGAATGGATGACACCGGCTGTCCCTTAAAGGTGATTAAAAGTGATTATGCCAAAAGAATACCTATGTTTAAAGGATTACACCGATTTCTTCCCGCAATGATATTATTACAAAACGGGAAGATAAAACAAATTCCTGTCCGGCATTTTCCACGTGTCGCCGGTGAAGCTAAATTCGGGCTTTGGAATAGATTGCTGGGACCTTTAATGGATTGTTTTGCATATTTATGGATGAAGAAGAAATATATTAATTACGAAGTCGCTAAAAAAGGTTAATGAGCAACTGGATAATATATAGCATTGGGTTTTTAGCACAAATATTGTTTTCCTCCAGATTGATAATACAATGGTTAACCTCTGAAAAACAAAAAAAAGTAACCACTCCCGTCCTGTTTTGGTCCTTAAGTCTAATCGCTTCTTTTTTGTTGTTTGTTTATGGATACTTGAGGGATGATTTTGCCATAATGCTGGGACAGATCCTAACTTATTTTATATACATAAGAAATCTACAGTTGCAAAACCAGTGGAATAGAATTCCCGTAGTCATTAGAGAGTTTTTATTCATTTTTCCAATTTTGATCGGCATTTATTACTTCAATAATAATGTGATCGATGTTGATAATTTATTTCGAAATGAAGCCATTCCTTTATGGTTATTAATTCTTGGAATTGTATCCCAGGTAGTTTTTACAATGCGATTTGTCTATCAATGGCTATATTCTGAAAAAAAGAAAGAATCCAGTTTACCTTTCGGATTTTGGATGTTAAGTTTAATTGGTTCATTATTGATCTTAACATATGCGATTATTAGGAGAGACCCAGTTCTGTTTATTGGCCATATCTTAGGTGCCACAATCTATGTTCGAAATTTAATGATCCTTAAAAAACATGGTTAGGACAATTGAAAAAAATCCGGTTCTCTCATTAAGTATTTTTATACTCATTATGTTGCTGCCAAACCTTCATATAATGGAGGTTACAATAATGGAGGCTCGTAATTTTATTTCAGCCAGAGAAATGGTAAATGATGGAAATTGGATTCTAACTACTTTAAATGGCGAACCTCGATATCAAAAGCCTCCTCTGCCAACATGGATTGCAGCATTTTTTGGATATTTATTCGGATTTAAAAACATATTTTTTCTAAGATTACCTTCGGTTTTAATGATCCTTCTTGTTGGAATATCTACTTATTTTTTGTCTATACATATTTTAAAAAACAAAATTCACAGCTTTTTTAATGCCTTAATTGTGGTCACTTCCTTTTATGTAATTGGAATAACCATTGAAGCTCCATGGGATATCTATAATCATGGTTTCATGCTTCTTTCAATTTACTACCTGTGGTTAGTTTTTAAAAATGAATTTAAACCATATACTCTCTTTTTGGCCAGTCTATTTATGGGATTTTCGTTTTTAAGCAAAGGACCTGTCTCTTTTTATGCCCTGCTTTTACCATTTTTAATTGCTTATGGGTCAATCTATAAATTCAACAAGAAAAATCTAATTAATCTCTTAATAATTATAATTTTAGCCTTAATTATTGGTGGTTGGTGGTTTTTATATGTCAGACTATCAGATCCCCAAGAGTTCCTGACTATTGCATCAAAAGAAACCAATAATTGGGCAAACTATAATGTAAGGCCTTTTTATTACTATTGGAGCTTTTTCACTCAGTCCGGATTATGGACCATTCCAGCTTTTATAGGATTGATGTACCCATATTTGAGGAATAAAGTTAGTAACCCTAAAGCCTATCAATTTAGCGTTATTTGGGTTTTAAGTTCACTTATTTTACTTTCAATAATTCCTGAAAAAAAATCACGCTATTTAATGCCGCTCCTGTTGCCACTGTCTATAAATACGGGTTTTTATATTGAATATCTGGTCAGAGAATTTAAAAATCTAAGAGATTACAAAGAAACCTTTCCGGTCTATTTCAATTTCGGATTAATTGCAGTTATAGGAATCCTATTTCCTTTTCTAATTTATTTTTTATTTAAAGATAATTTATCGGGATTTTGGTTTAACTTTTTACTCACTTCAATTTGTCTGTTAGTCACTAGTTTATTTATTCTAATTTTCTTGAGACAAAAGGAAATTAAAAAAGTATTTTATTTGTCTGTTTTGTTCTTCGGAATTGTTTTAACTACAGGATTGCCATTATCAAAAGCATTGATTAAAAATGATGCCTATTTATCAATATCTGAATTACACTTAGACTCCAAGGAAATTCCCATCTATAGTTTTGGAGATTTATCTCCCGAAATCATTTGGGAATATGGCACCAAAATCGACACGTACAGTGAAGTTTCTTCAGAAATAAAAAAATTAGGATTGTTGACTAAATTTAATACTCAGGAAGAGGTTACAACCAAATTTAGAGACTATAAAATTGACTTTATATCTACGTTTGATCTTAACCCAATGAGTCAAGACTCAAAACAATATAAGGATCGCTTAAAAACCGATTATTATATCCTCATGAAGGAGTAAACCTATTTTCAATATAGATCAAAACTCTAAAAAACAGCCACCCGGCGAATGCTCCAAATGTCATTCCGCTGATCGCATCTAAGGGAAAGTGAACCCCTATGTAAATCCTGCTGTAAGCCATTAGGGCAGCCCAAAGGAGAAGAAAGTAAACTAAATATCGGTATTTATTCTTTAATAGTAAACCGGCAAAAACGGCAACCGCCATAGAATTGGAAGCATGCCCGGAAAAATACCCAAATTTCCCACCACAACTCTCTTTAACTAATCGCAATAAACTTTTGGTATCCTCATCATAACAAGGTCTCAGCCTTTGAAATCCATCCTTGAACAGGTTGGTTATCTGATCGGTAAAAACAATCATCAATGTTATGACAAACAAAGATATTACAAATGTTTTTTTGTTAAGATTCTTAAAAATCAGAAATAACAAAATTGCATAAAAAGGAACCCAGTTGAATTTTGTGGTATATGCCATCCAGAAACCATCCCAGGACGGGTTTCCTAAATTATTTAAAAACAAAAAAAGTTCTTTATCGTAATGAATTAATTGGTCTATCATACATTATTCGTCATAGCGAGATATTTCTCTGTCATAGAACTCAGAAGCTTGTTTTATTAAATTTTCTGATTCTAATTCAAGTTCCTTTTGATCATTTTGATCAAAATCTTCCAGCCATTCCACTTCATCATTTTCCAAATTAATTATAAACCTTGGATATTCTGTATGCACTATAAATATGGCATTTGGATAATCTGTATTATCTCCAAGTATGAATTTAGGAAGGTCCATGCTCTATTCGTATTAATTTTTTAGTTAAATAATTAAATCTAATATACAACATTATTGCAGCAGATGTCAATCCTGCCAATAAGCCTAACCATATTCCCAAACTTCCATATGCTTCTTCTTTCCCTAAAAAATAACTGATAGGAAACCCAATAATCCAATATGCAATAAAGGTGATTATTGTGGGAATCTTCACGTCCTGCAATCCTCTTAAGGCTCCCAATATAACAACCTGCATACTATCGCTTAATTGAAAAATTGCAGCCAGAATAAGTAGTTTAGAAGCAATACTGACTACCTGATTATTATCAACTAAATTTGAAAGATCATCCAAATCTAAATACAATTTTGGTAATTGATCATGTAAAGCAAAAAACATGATGCAAAAGAAACTTGCAAAAATAGCTGCTAAAAGAAATATTGAAAAGGCAATTCTGCGTAATTCCTTGTAGTTTTTTAATCCTTTTTGATTACCAACACGTATCATTGATGCCACACTCAAGCCAATAGCTACCATAAATGTCATAGAAGCCAGATTGATCGCAATTTGATTTGCAGCCTGTGGGTTCTTTCCTAAAAGTCCACTTAGCCATATTGCTGCAGTAAATATTGCTACTTCAAAGAACATTTGCATAGCACTGGGAGCACCAAGGTCTATAAGTTTCTTGATCATTAATTTATCTAAAACAAAGATTTTTATTTGATGCAGGTAATTTTTTGATTTTACATTGTTTTTAAGAATATACCAGAGAAACAATACCATCAATACTCTGGAAATCAATGTGCCATAAGCGGCACCCACTATTCCTAATTGCGGAAAACCAAGTTTACCAAAAATTAAAAGATAATTTAGAATGACATTCATGACATTGGCAATAAGAGTTGCATACATAGGGTATTTGGTCATAGACATACCATCGCTAAACTGCTTGAAGCCCTGAAAAATTACCAAAGGAATTAAAGATGCTGCAACAAATTTAAGATAGGGAATGGCCAACTTTACTACTTCTTGTGGTTGATCCATATGATGCATTAAGGGAATACAAGCTAAAACCATCAAAAACACTGTTATTCCAATAATTGTGCACAAAAACAATCCATGTTTGAATGATGATTTCCCCTTTTCGAAATCACCCTCAGCATCTGCTTCGGCAATCAACGGAGTTATAGCTGTTGAAAATCCTATTCCAACAGACATCGCTATATACATAAAACTATTACCCAAAGAAACGGCTGCCAGTTCAGCTGTTCCCAACTGACCTACCATAACATTATCTATAAAGCCAACAAAAGTATGTCCAAGCATGCCTAACATGACAGGAGCAGCAAGTTTCCAGTTGTATTTGAATTCTTTGGTATAGTCGCTTAAAACCATTTTGCTAAAGTAAGGTTTAGCTTTTAATTTATCGAACGATTAAATACTCAAAATTATACTAACAACTATGATTATTATTAGAAATTGACTTAACTATTCGCTATTTATTTTGTTTATTTAATCTTCAAAGAACAGAAGCACCTGTTATGATTAAAAAAGCCATTCTTTATATGTTATTTAGCACTTTTGCTTTTACACTATTGAATGTTACTGTTAAAAAACTGGTGCATTATGATACCTATGAACTAGTATTTTTTAGATCTCTCGGTTCATTGGTTTTTACAACTGCCTTTATTATTCATTATAAATTGCCGCTTATAGGAAATAATAATAAATTATTGGTGCTAAGGAGTTTTGTAGGGTTAATGTCAATGTCATTATTTTTTATGTCCATGAAATATTTGCCTGTAGGAACAGCTGTAACCTTAAGGTATTTATCTCCTATTTTTGGGGCTATATTAGCTGTTTTTTTGTTGAAAGAGAGAATAATTCCTATACAATGGCTGTTTTTTATAATTGCTTTTGGGGGTGTTATAATTCTGAAGTTCTCAGAAATTAAGATTGATTCCCTTGGGCTATCATTGATTCTGGGTTCAGCGTTCTTTGGTGGGTTGGTTTATATATTGTTGAATAAGATTGGTACAACTGAGCATCCTTTGACGGTAGTCAATTATTTTATGGTGTTTTCAACAGTTATAGGCGGTATCCTATCCATTTTTAACTGGAAAACACCCCAAAAGGAGGATTTAATTCCGCTATGTGCATTGGGTTTATTTGGATTTTATGGTCAGTTATACATGACCAAAGCTTTTCAATTGGCAACAGTCAATATAATTGCACCTTTAAAATATATTGAAGTCATATTCTCGGTAGTTGTTGGTATTATTTTGTTGAACGAAATATATGATATTTGGAGCTTAATAGGAATTTTGATGATCATTTTAGGGCTGGTACTAAATATCATTTACAAAAAAAATACACGATAAGAATTTTAATAAAAGAATTAATTCAAGCATTTTAGGCATAAATATGATAGTTTTTAACTGTTAATCAATTGGTTGATAAAATGTTAATAAACAATAAACGTCTTTTTAATTTGTAATGGGTTAAAGTACTATTTTAGTACAGCATTAATTCTTACATCATTCTTTATGTAAGTTCTTAATTTTATATGAAGCTTTTTGGCTATTATTATATTTTGAGGGAATTATAATCTTTAAATGCTAAAAGGTTCAATCAAAAAAGAGGAATTAGTTTTCCTCTTTTTTTAGTTTAAAGATCTTTTATTCGATTTTTAGCTTCCTCAAATTCTGAAATAATATCTTTTACAATTTGATCTGTAGGTTTAATATCATGTATTAATCCGGATATCTGCCCAATTTCCAATTCACCTTCATCCAGATCGCCTTCAAACATACCTTTTTTAGCTCTTGCTCTTCCCAGTAAAATTTTTAGTTCCTCTGTTGTTGGTCCTTTCTTATAAAGTTCTTGAATGTCATTAAAGAATTTATTCTTTATTAACCTGACAGGTGCCAGTTCCTTTAAAGTTAATTGCGTATCTCCTTCTTTTGCATCAATAATAGCCTGTTTAAATGCCTGATGTGCCGAGGATTCCTCGCTTGCCGCAAATCTGCTACCAATTTGTACACCATCGGCGCCCAGAACCATTACTGCCAACATTGCTTTCCCGGTTGCAATGCCTCCTGCTGCAATTAAAGGTATTGTTATTTGCTCTTTTACCATTGGTGTCAAGGTAAGCGTAGTGGTTTCTTCTCTACCGTTATGCCCACCTGCCTCAAATCCTTCCGCCACTACAGCATCCACTCCGGCTTCCTGTGCCTTTAGCGCAAACTTGACACTGCTTACTACATGAACAACGGTAATCCCTTTATCCTTTAGCCAGCTTGTCCAGGTCTTTGGATTGCCTGCCGATGTAAACACAATTTTGACCTCTTCTTCCAAAATAATGCTCATGATCTCCTCTATATTAGGATAAAGCATTGGAACATTGACACCAAAAGGTTTATCTGTAGCTTTTTTACATTTTTGAATGTGCTCCCTCAATACCTCGGGATACATGGATCCGGCTCCAATCAATCCTAAAATTCCGGAATTACTGGCCGCAGAAGCTAACCTCCATCCACTATTCCAGACCATTCCAGCCTGAATTATCGGGTATTTAATATGGAATAAATGTGTTATTCTGTTATTCATCTACTCTTTAATGAGTTTGATAGTATTAGATAGGTTTCCTGATTGCAGTTTCGCTATATAGATACCTTTTGATAAACCAACCAACTCAACATTGGTTTTAGCATTATCAAAATAACTTTCAATTACAAGTTTACCTAAAACATCAAAAATGTATATGTCTACTTTTTCATTTTCAGGTACATTTAAATGAATGCGATCAGTCACCGGATTTGGAAAGATCCTTAAATCTAATTCTGTTTCTTCAAAATCAATTAAGGAAAGTCCATTTGCCAAAGCCACTTCCAAATCAGGAATGCCATAGCCTAATAAATAATCGGGATTATTATATTGTGATGAAGATTCTCTAATGAGTTGCATGATTTGAGCATTTGTCAAGGTTGGTAAGGCCTGCCACAAACAAACGACTCCGCCTGCCAGAATTGGAGAACTAAAAGATGTTCCGTTTGCTGTTGCTATTGTATTGTTTTGAGTAATCACATAACTGGATTGTCCCTGGGCTGCAACATCGGGTTTATGGCTTGCCTGAGTGCTATTACCTCTTGAACTGAATAATGCATAATTTCCGCTAGCATCTACTGCACCAACAGTTAATACTCCGGGAGCATCAGCTGGAGCTCCAACAATTCCCCAAGCACTATTTCCCGAATTTCCGGCTGAATTCACCAAAAGCATACCTTTTTCAAAAGCAATGTTTGCTCCTCTAGTAATGAACGCCGTATTTCCATCCATATCAGAAGTTGAGTAACTGTAATTTGGATTATCAAAAGTGGTGTAACCCAGAGAAGTGTTAATGACATTGACTCCTAGGCTATCTGCCCGTTCTGCAGCTTCCACCCAATAGCTTTCTTCTACCGGATTTTCATTAAGTGTATTTTCGGTGATAAATAAGTAATACTCCGCATCTGGTGCAGTTCCAACAAATTGATTTTGAGCAAAACCAGCCATATCACTTAACACAAATGTCCCATGGCTGCTGGTAGTGTTCGTATACACATCCTCATCACGATTTACAAAGTCGTAAGTCCCCAAAATGCCGTTGGCATCTCTTAATCTTTGAAAACCTGACATTGAATGAACATTAGTAAAGCCTGCATCCAGGACTGCGACCGTCATCCCATGTCCCGTAAAATCTGACAGGTGAAGTTTATCACCGCTAATCATTTCAATTTGATTCAGCGCAGTGCCGTAATTGAAATCTGTTGAAACATTTTCAAGTTCAAATTTATTTTGGTTTAAATTCAATCTGGTAGTATTCAGATTTTTATCAGCAAAATCAATAAAATCTACAAAAGTTAGATCTGAAAGCGCAGCTATATCTGTTAGACTGCCTCTTACATGAACAGCATTAAACCACTTTGACTTGGCCATTACTGTAATACCTGTTTGCAACTTTAATTGGGAAATGTAAGATTCATTGACCGGAACATCACGTCCATCAATCACTACAGAATGTGCCTCTTTTCTGTCTATTGCCTTTTGGCTTAAAATGGAAATTGGATTTGAAATTGATTCTTCAACATTTTCTTTATCGGTCAAATAAATCCATGCATCTTGTTGAGCAAATAAATGAATATGCCACGAAAACAGAACGAAATAAAGTAGGTATTTTATCATCGGGCTCATAGTTTTTTATGCAATTTAAGAAATTACTCCGGAACCAACCAACTCCGCTCCCAAATACCACGCTGCGAATTGTCCTTCGGTAATTGCAGATTGAGGTTTATCAAACTCAATATACAAACCTGAATCTGATTTGAATAATTTTGCTTTTTGCAATGGCTGTCTGTAACGTATTCTCGCCTTCACTTCCATTGATTCACCTTTTTTTAATTCCAAATCTTTACGAATCCAGTGAAGTTCATCATTATATATAAATAATGCTTTTCTGAATAATCCGGGATGTTCTTTTCCCTGTCCTGTGTATATAATATTTTCTGATACATCGGTTTCAATAACAAACAATGGCTCCGGTGTACCTCCAACGGCCAGCCCTTTCCGCTGACCTTTGGTAAAGTAATGGGCCCCCTGATGTTTACCAACAACTTTTCCGTCATTGGCAGAATATTCCAATTTGCTTGACAAATATTTTAATTTTTCAATTTCAGAATCAAAATTTAATTTCTTTTCTGAATAGATCTCCTTCTCCTTAGGAATTTCAACAATAATTCCTTGCTTTGGTTTTAGTTGTTGTTGTAAAAAATCAGGTAATCTAACTTTGCCTATAAAGCACAGACCTTGAGAATCTCTTTTCTCAGCAGTTATTAAATCCAATTCTGATGCTATTTTTCGCACCTCAGGTTTTGTTAATTCACCAATTGGAAATAATGCTTTTGCCAGCTGTTTCTGCGACAATTGACACAGAAAATAAGATTGATCTTTATTTATATCTGTTCCGGCCAACAATTGATAGATAATCTTGCCATCCTTTTTAATGCTGCTTTTTCTGCAATAATGTCCTGTTGCAACATAATCGGCTCCCAATTCTAATGCAATCTTCATAAAAACATCAAACTTGATCTCTCTGTTGCACAGCACATCAGGATTTGGAGTTCGTCCTTTTTCATATTCATTGAACATATAATCAACAATACGTTCTTTATATTCTTTGCTCAGATCGACCGTTTGAAATGGAATTCCAAGTTTGTTTGCCACAAGCATTGCGTCATTACTATCTTCCAACCATGGGCATTCATCAGAAAT
>CBDUIO010000024.1:0-15351 GCA_965367355.1 uncultured Flavobacteriaceae bacterium | reverse complement strand
GACTGTCATAAGGGAATCCTTTTACAGTACAATTATCTGTTTGTTCATCCTGATCGCCAAAGCACCTCACATCAACTTCCATGATTTTAGCTAATTCTGAAGCTAAATATTCAACATGAACTCCTGCTCCTCCATAAACATATGGTGGAAATTCTCTAGTGTAAAAAAGTGCTTTCATAGTAAACAATTATTGTATATAAACTTACAAAATGTTTATCTAAAAAAGTGGGAAAAACTATATTTTTAGGTGAATCTCAGGATAATTTTTATAAAAAGATCTTTATAAGAGAATTAAGAAAAAACAAAATAAAAATTAGTCGTTTAATTTTAAAACAGCCATAAATGCCTGTTGAGGTATTTCAACATTACCTACCAAGCGCATACGTTTTTTACCTTTTTTCTGTTTTTCGAGAAGTTTTCGCTTTCTTGTGATGTCACCACCATAACATTTCGCCGTAACATCTTTTCTCAAGGCTTTAATAGTTTCTCTTGAAATTATCTTTGCTCCAATGGCGGCCTGAATAGGGATGTCAAATTGTTGGCGCGGGATTAGCTGGCGAAGTTTCTCACACATTTTTTTACCAATATTGTAGGCATTATCGGCATGAATAAGTGATGAAAGGGCATCTACAGTCTGACTATTTAAAAGTATATCAACTCGAACCAATTTCGAAGGACGCATGCCAATAGGATGATAATCAAAAGAGGCATATCCTCGAGAAACCGTTTTTAAACGATCGTAAAAATCAAAAACAATTTCTGCTAAAGGCATGTCAAAACTTAATTCTACCCTTTCAGGTGTTAAATACGTTTGATTTTTTATCTGACCTCTTTTTTCAATACAAAGTGACATTACATTACCAACATAATCTGCTTTTGTGATTATTGTAGCTTTTATATAAGGTTCTTCAACCCTGTCTAATCCCGAAGGATCTGGCAGGTCTGTGGGATTATTTACAATAATTGGTGTATCGGGATCTTTTTTAGTGAATGCATGATATGATACATTGGGAACAGTCGTAATAACCGTCATATCAAACTCACGCTCCAGCCTTTCCTGTATAATTTCCATATGAAGCATTCCCAGAAAACCACAACGAAAACCAAACCCTAACGCTGCAGAACTTTCAGGAATATAAACTAATGAGGCATCGTTGAGCTGTAATTTTTCCATAGAATTTCTTAGCTCTTCATACTCGTCTGTATCAACAGGATAAATTCCGGCAAAAACCATGGGTTTTACATCTTCAAAACCTCCAATGGGATTAGTGGTAGGATTGACTGCATCAGTAATCGTATCACCAACCTTTACTTCTTTTGCTTCTTTTATTCCGGTAATAAGGTAACCAACATCGCCTGCTTTTATTTCCGGTCTAGGAAATTGCTTTAAACGAAGTGTGCCAACCTCATCGGCAATATATTTTTTCCCGGTTGCGATAAATTTGATGTGCTGATTTTTTCTAATGGAACCATTAATGACTCTAAAATACGTTTCTACACCACGAAAAGGATTGTATACCGAATCGAAAATCAATGCCTGCAATGGCTCATTTTCATTGCCTTTTGGAGGAGGAATGCGTTCAATAATAGCACTCAGAATTTCTTCAATTCCGAGTCCAGTCTTAGCACTTGCCGGAATAACATCTGATGGTTTGCATCCAAGCAGATTTACTATATCATCAGTTACTTCCTCAACATTCGCACTGGGTAGATCGATCTTATTTAAAACAGGAATGATTTCAAGATCGTTCTCAAGGGCCAGATACAGATTAGAAATGGTTTGAGCCTGAATATTTTGAGCTGCATCTACCACCAATAAGGCACCTTCGCAAGCAGCAATGGAACGCGACACTTCATAACTAAAATCAACGTGTCCCGGAGTGTCGATCAGATTAAGAGTATATGGCTGCCCTTTGTAATTATAATCCATTTGAATGGCATGCGATTTTATAGTAATTCCTCTTTCGCGTTCTAAATCCATGCTGTCCAACAACTGATCTTGTTTTTCCCTTTCAGTAACAGAGCCCGTAAAATCCAACAAGCGATCCGCCAAGGTACTTTTACCATGATCAATATGTGCAATAATGCAAAAATTCCGAATGTGCTTCATACTATAAAAACAACGTATTCATTTGTGTGCAAATATAGTTGTTTTTTAAGACCATTTCATTTTTAATTAAATGACTCTAAATCCCTTAATATTACGGTTTTACCGTAATTGCGCCTGCTCTTTATCGAATAATCATAAAATAAATTTGTTCATTAACCTATAAATAATACATTTAGTTTTTACTGAATTAATTAATCCCTTAAACAAAATAAACTTGAAAGTTCAGGTTCTATATCTGTTTATATTATTTCCTATATCTCTATTCGCTCAGGAATTCTCAGTTTCAGGCGTTGTGAGAGACAGTAATTTGAATCCAATAGCCTTTGCCAATGTAATTATTATGGAAGAATCTGATTCCAACATTGTAGCTGGCTCAATAACAAATGAAAAAGGATTTTATTTAATTGAAGATGTATCAACTAACTCTTATACTTTAAAAGTTAGTTTTTTAGGGTTTAAAACTGAAATTATGCCATTTTCTTTATCAGAAGACAAAGAAATTAATATTACTTTAAATGAAGAAAATGAGATTTTGGATGAGGTTAGCATCATAGCAAAAAAGCCAACTCTAATCAAAGAGACAGACAAACTGATTTTTAATATAGAAAACACATCTCTAACTGAGGGTAATATTTGGGATGTCATGAGAAGCACCCCTGGAGTTTTAATGATAAATGATGAGGTTTTGGTAAAGAATTCGGTAAATATTATTTACTTGATCAATGGTAAGCGCGTGAACTTATCCGGTTCAGATCTTCAGCAATTACTTTCGGGATCTTCAGCGGATTCTGTAAAATCAATTGAAGTTATTACAAATCCACCGGCTAAATTTGATGCAGAAGGTGATGCAGTGATCAATATTGTAATGAGTAAAAACCTTATTATTGGTTATAACGGTAATTTGTTTGTTAACCACACTCAAGGAATTTATCCAAGGATTTCTGCAGGAACCAGTCATTTTTTTAAATCGAAGAAAACAAACCTGTTTATAGGCTATAGTTTTAATGCTTTGAAAGTAAATAGAATTAACGAAGAGGAAATTAATTTTATAGAAAACAATAATATCACTGGTAGTTGGGATACAGATATTGATAGAAATACAACCTCTCAAAATCATAATGCCAATTTTAATTTTGACTATTTTATAAATGATAAAAACACGTTTTCAATTTCCGGAAACGGGAATATCACACCTTACTGGAAGAGAACAACTAATTCGTTTACTCAGGCAATCGATTCCACTTTCTCTTCACTGAACAAAACCGAAGATGATAAACTAAATTTAGCTCTCAATACAGATTATGTTTATGAATCCCAAAATGGGAGCAAACTTTCATTCAATGTACATCACACCAATTATGATTATGACAGGTTTCAAGATGTAAACACCATTTACAGAAACACGAACAATGATTTTTTGAGAAGCAATAGCTTTAATACGGTTTCTAATCAGAAAATAAAAATATATACCGGACAAGCAGATCTAGTAATTCCTTCAAAAGAAAATGGAACCTTTGAAATGGGTTTTAAAACGTCTAACATCGACTCAAAAAGCGATATAAGCCAACTGTTAACCAACAGCAATACCGAAATATTGGATTTGGCAAACTCAGGAGTTTTCGACTATACCGAAAATAATATTGCGGGCTATTTAAGCCTGAGTAAAGAGTGGAGCAAATGGGATATTACTTTGGGATTAAGATCTGAATATACCAAGGCGACAGGTGATTTAGAAAGTTTAAATGATGAAACCAATACATTTGATTATTTAAAATGGTTTCCTAATGGCAATATTACCAGAAAATTCAATGAAAACAATTCCTTAGGATTGTCCTACAGCAAACGTATTGAAAGACCAACGTATTCTGATTTAAATCCTTTTCAATTCTATTTAAATGACAATGCTTTTGTCGCTGGAAACCCTAATTTATTGCCATCTATTACAGAAACACTTACACTGTCATATAATATTAAAAACACATTCAGTTTTGAAGTTTATTATAGAAAGTCTGATAATCCTTTTTCCGAGTTGAGCTTTCAGGACAATGAGTCAAAACTAATAAAATATATTGCCAGTAATTTAAAACAGAATATTGATTATGGGTTTGATTTTTCAACCTATACTCCGGTTGCCAAGAGTTGGACAACCTATGCTGTAACTTCTATTTTTAAAGACGAAGCGCAGTACTTTGATATTGAGAACAACAACAGCCTTGAAGCTAACGAGCAATGGTCTTTTTATGCTAACTGGATCAATTATTTTACTTTTTTAAAAGATGAAAGCTTATCAGCCGATCTATCCATACTTTATATTTCACCTATAATTGATGGGTCAGCAGAAGTTTCCGAAAGGGCGCAAGTTGATTTTGGTATTAAGAAATCCTTAAACAGAGGAAAATGGATAGTTTCCTTAAGAGCCAGTGATATATTATCAACCAGTGATTTTACAGTTTCAAACAATTATAATTCTCAAAACAACAGGAATTACGCAAAATTTGATAATCATTGGTTACGGTTAGGGCTAAGATATAGTTTCGGTAACACCAGACTTCAAACCAATGAAGACATAAAAGAGCTGGAAGAAAGAGATCGTTTAAATAAAGATCGTTAATCTACCCATTCAGCTATAAACAAATTTGTATCTCTGCCACCACCATTGTTTCTGTTAGACGAAAAGATCAATTTCTTACCGTCGTTTGAGAAAACGGGAAATGCGTCAAAAGTTTCACCATGGGTTATGCGTTCCAGATTTTTACCATCCAAATCAATCATATATAAATTGAATGGAAATCCTCTTTCTGCCTCAAAATTTGAAGAAAACAATATCTTTTTACCAGATGGATGAAAGAATGGGCTCCAGTTGGCATTTCCTAATTGGGTTAATTGACGAAGTTCGCTTCCGTCAGCATTACAGATATAAAGTTCCATTTCTGTTGGCTGTACAAGTCCTTCTGCCAGCAAATCCTTATATTCTTTTATTTCTTCTTCTGTTTTAGGTCTTGATGAACGGAAAATAAGTTTGGTTCCATCGGGAGAAAAGAAAGCACCTCCATCATAACCTAATTCAAATGTAATTTGCTTTACATCACTTCCATCCAAATTCATTGTATAGAGGTCAATATCACCATTTCTGGTAGATGTAAAAACAATTTTATCCCCTTTTGGCGATACAGTTGCCTCAGCATCATACCCTTTTTCTTTAGTAAGTTGATTAACTATATTTCCTTGCAGATCGGCCACAAAAATGTCATAGGTGTCATAAATTGGCCAAACATATTTCCCTTCTTTTCGCAAAGGCGCTTCCGGGCATTCATCACCGCCCAAATGTGTTGAAGCATAAACAATATGTTTGTTATCCGGCAAGAAATAAGCGCAAGTGGTTCTTCCTTTACCAGTGCTTATCATTGGAGGAGCAATACTATCAAAAGTATCATCGGCATTCATCAAAAACATTTGATCACATTCTACGCCCCAATTTTTATAGTTTGATTGAAAAATGAGCTGCTTATCATCAAAACTCCAATAAGCTTCAGCATTATCGCCTCCAAAAGTTATTTGCCTTATCGATTTAAAATGCTTTTCTTCAGGATATATCAAAGAATCTGCGCTTGCAGTTACATCTGCTTCTGATGTCATTTGAGTTTTTTCCGATTTGTCATTTTTACAAGATAAAAGTAGTGTTATCGCTAATAATGAATAAAATAATCTAATAGTCATGATAATGAATTAATTTATAAGAATATGGTTCAAATAAATGGCAATTATTGCCTAATTTTGCGCAAAAATAATACTTAATAAAATGAAACACTTAATAATTCTGATATTTTTTATCACTTTAGCATCTTGTAAACAAGAGTATAAACCAGAAAATAAAATACGTGAAGATGTCGCGTTTTTAGCCGATGATAAATTAGAGGGTAGAAAAACAGGAACTGAAGGTGAAAAGGCTGCTGCCGAATATATTTCAAAACGATTTAAAGATTTGGGACTTGAACCAAAAGGTACTGATGGATATTTTCAAACCTTCACTTTTAAACCTAAAACAGACCCACATTCTGAGGTGAAATACACCACTGTAAATTCTGACAGCACCATTACCGGAACTAACATAATTGGATATATAGACAATGGCGCGCCTAAAACCATAATAATAGGGGCACATTATGATCACTTGGGTTATGGAGGAGAAAACTCTTTATATAGAGGAGAAGAGAAAGCCATTCACAATGGAGCCGATGATAACGCAAGTGGCGTGGCAATAATGCTTAATCTGGCTAGTAAACTTAAAAACACCAACAAAGGCAATAATTATTTGTTCATGTCTTTTTCCGGAGAGGAAATGGGATTGTTAGGATCTAATTATTTTGTAAAAAACGCAACTTTAGATCTGGACTCTGTGAACTATATGTTTAATATGGATATGGTTGGTCGCTTAAAGCAGGATAGTACATTGGCTGTTTATGGAGTGGGCACAACACCTGTTTTTAAACATGTCATCAATGCAAGCAATAACAAATTTAAGCTAATAGAAAAGGAATCGGGAGTAGGCCCTAGTGATCACACATCTTTTTATCTTAATAATATACCTGTATTGCATTTTTTTACGGGTCAGCATGAAGATTATCACAAACCAAGTGACGATTTTGATAAATTGAATTATGAAGGTATGGAAACCATTTCAAATTATATTTACGATATCATAACAGACCTTGATGATAATGGTGAACTGGCATTCAGAAAAACCAAGAACGAAAGTGAAGATGCACCTCGCTTTAAAGTCACACTTGGTGTCATTCCGGATTATATGTTTGATGGTAAAGGAATGCGACTTGATGGAGTAAGTGAAGACAAGCCGGCACAAAAAGCAGGGCTTCAAAAAGGCGATGTGGTCATTCAGTTAGGTGAAAACGAAATAACAGATATGATGAGTTATATGAAAGCGCTTTCTAAATTTGAAAAAGGAAGCACAACAACAGTAAAAGTACAACGGGGTGATAAAATTGTTGAAGCTCCTGTAACTTTTTAACTAGAATAAATTTTAAATACACTAAAGGACCTCAAAGGCTGTTCAAACCTTTGAGGTCTTTATATTTAATAAAAAAGGTTAATTTTGTCCAAAAAATTGAATACTTGGTAAAAATAGACAACATAGAGTTACCCGATTTTCCGCTTCTGTTAGCGCCTATGGAAGATGTGAGCGATCCTCCTTTTCGTGCCTTGTGCAAAGAACAGGGAGCCGATGTTGTGTACACCGAGTTTATTTCCAGTGAAGGCTTAATACGCGATGCGGCAAAAAGCACCATGAAACTTGATATTTATGAAAAGGAACGCCCTGTTGGCATCCAGATCTTTGGGGCAAACCTTGACAGCATGTTGCAAACTGTTGATATAGTCGAAAAATCAAATCCTGATATTATAGATATCAATTTTGGCTGTCCGGTTAAAAAAGTGGTTAGTAAAGGCGCAGGAGCCGGAATTTTAAAGGATATTGATCTTATGGTGTCTTTAACCAAGGAAATGGTTAAAAGAACTCATTTACCAATCACTGTAAAAACCCGTTTGGGCTGGGATCATGATTCCATAAAAATTGTTGAAGTGGCCGAAAGACTTCAGGATGTTGGCTGTAAAGCAATATCAATTCATGGTCGTACTCGCGCTCAAATGTACAAAGGAGAAGCCAGTTGGGA
Organism: uncultured Flavobacteriaceae bacterium; assembly: GCA_965367355.1. Taxonomy (GTDB): domain Bacteria; phylum Bacteroidota; class Bacteroidia; order Flavobacteriales; family Flavobacteriaceae; genus Site-B1. Next base: position 7,554 of record CBDUIO010000024.1, on the reverse strand, counting down.
GCCTATTGCTGAAGTTAAAAATAACCCTCGAATGTATATTCCTGTATTTGGGAATGGCGATGTGGACTCACCGGAAAAAGCAATGGAAATGCGAGATAAGTTTGGTCTTGATGGCGCCATGATTGGCCGTGCCACAATTGGAAATCCGTGGTTTTTTAAACAGGTTAAGCACTTTTTTGCAACAGGACAACATTTACCACCAATTTCTCTTGAAGAAAGAGTTGATGCAGCCAGAAGGCATTTGCAAATGGCAATTGACTGGAAAGGGGAAAAATTAGGAGTTTTTGAAACCAGAAGGCATTACACCAACTATTTTAGAGGCATTCCGCATTTTAAAGAATACAGGATGAAGATGGTTACCAGCGATGATTCCAAAGATGTCTTTAATGCTTTTGATGAAGTTTTAGAAAAGTTTGAAAACCATCAGTTTGTTTAGGTCTCGATTAATTTCTTAGAAATCCTTCTGGAAGCTATTTTAGATGCGATAATCCCCAAAATGGAAATTGTAACAATTACAATAATAAAATTTAAAAATTGAATGGAAACCGGATATGGCAGTGAAGGGGTTATCATAATCAAAGAAAATGACTGTTGAAGCCAAACAACAACAAAACCAAGGAATAATCCTATAAGTCCACCACTAATACTCATTAAACTGCCCTGAACAAAGAATATATTTCTAATATCCTTAAGTGTAACACCAAGATTAAATAAGGTTGTCAATGATTTTCTTTTATCCAAAATCATCATAATAATAGACCCTATTACATTAAATAATGCTATGACAAGAACCAGGGTAAAGATCAAATAAACAGCTAAATTCTCTGTATTTAACATTTTATATAGGGCATCATTTAATTGAGCTCGGTTTTTAATAATCACTTTATCTCCCAATATTGAAATTATTTCTTTTATAGCAACCTCCTCGTCAATATTCTGGTTTAATTTAAACTCTATTGAGGAAAACTGATTTTGTTTGTAATTCAATAGGGACTGAGCTGTTTCAAGATTTGTAAACACGTATTTATTATCCAGGTCTTCGTTGATCTGAAAAACCCCAACATTAAATGCATCAATTGAATTAAACGCATTTTTCATTGAAGTCACTTGTCCCTTTCCCGGTTTTGGCACAAATATTTTAACAGACTTTGCATAATCCAAAACTCCAAAAGACAGATCATTAGAAATTCCCCATCCAACAACAATTTGTCCCCATCCGTCTGCTAACTGATTTTCATCTTTTTTCAACCAGGAACCCTGGTATATCAAAGAATCAATTTTATTCACGGTTTGATAATTTTCATCAACCCCTTTTATCGTTGCCATTCTTTTTTTGTCATCAAAACTTAAGATCACCTGTTCCTCAATAACTTTTGAAAAGCTAGCTATACTTTCTGAATTTTGTAATTGAGTTATTTCTTCATCAGAAACAAAAAAAGATTTCCCTGAAGACGGAATTGCTTTAAGATCAGGATCTATTAATGTGGTAAACTGAAGGCTAAAATCTTTTAATCCGGCAAAACCGGATAATACAATAAATAATGATGCAGAACCTATAATAATCCCTATTCCGGCAATTAATGAAATGAAATTGATAGCATTATTACTGCTTTTGGACAATAGATATCGTTTGGCTATATAATAAGGAACGTTCATATTACATCATATTTTAAAAAATCAATGATTGAATGAATGTTCAAAAAGACCATTAAACAGGGGTTAAGATTTTTTTCTTTTTCCAAGCAGATCGGGATTTTCTATTGGGTTGTCCAGGCCCTTTAAAGATTTTTCTATCTGGTCAATATATTCTAATGAATCATCAATATAAAATTCCAGATTCGGCATACGCCTTAATTGATTTCTGGTGCGTTGGGCCAATTCATGTTTTATTAAAGGAGCGTTTGATCTGATACCTTCTAAAAGCTCTTTCCCTTTATTATTTGGAAAAATACTTAAGTATACTTTGGCAATTGAAAGATCAACGGTTACATTTACTTTACTTACAGATATTATAATACCATACATTCCCCCTTTGGTTGCTGCACCTTGCAATACATCAACTAAATCACTTTGCAAAACTGATGCAATTTTTTTCTGTCGATTACTTTCCATGTTGTAAAAATATGGGATATTTGAATATTATTTATGCATGATAGTACAAAATATATCGTTTAATTCAAAATATAACATTTATGAATAAAATTGAGCACATAGGAATTGCTGTAAAAAATATAGACGAGTCAAATGACTTGTTCACCAACTTATTTGGAAAAAAGCATTATAAAACTGAAGAAGTAGAGTCTGAAGGTGTTAAGACATCATTTTTTAAGATAGGAGAAAATAAGATCGAATTATTAGAAGCAACCAACAGTGATAGCCCTATTGCAAAGTTTATTGAAAAAAAAGGAGAAGGAATACACCATATCGCTTTTGATGTAGACGATATTGAAGCAGAAATAAAAAGGTTAAAAGAAGAAGGGTTTATTGTTTTAAATGAGGTTCCAAAGAAAGGTGCTGATAATAAGCTTGTTGCATTTTTACACCCAAAGGCAACAAATGGGGTATTAATTGAGTTATGTCAGGAGATAATTAATCAAAAGTAATTTCTTGGTACATAATAAAATATGTAGTATTATTGCAAAAATTAACAGGTCCCATAGCTCAGCTGGTTAGAGCACCTGACTCATAATCAGGGGGTCCTTGGTTCGAGCCCAAGTGGGACCACTTTATACAGTTTATCTGGTTTTTGTGCAAAAAGAAATTTTTTAACGAATATTTAGATATTTTCAAAGAAAAGTTACACTTTTATACAGTTGAAAGTTTTGTTAACTGTCTTTTTTTTATACATTTACAAAAATTATGAGAATACAAAACAAAAAGATATTAGCCTCAATCTTATTTGTATTAATAAGTTTTGTATGTGTTTCACAAAGTAGTGGACCACCACCGCCTTCGCCACCACCACCTCCAGGTCTTCCAATTGATGGTGGATTGTTAGGTTTATTTGCTTTAGGATTAATTTACGGGGCAAAGAAGTTACTTAAGACCAAATAGTATTTCCTACTTTAAATTTTATTCAAGGTTTACACGGTTAAAGCATGTAATCTGGCGACATATTTCCCGATAACATCAAATTCTAAATTGACAATAGTTCCCTTCTTTATTTGACCAAAATTAGTATTGTGATATGTATATGGTATAATGGCTACACTAAATTCGTTATCTTTTGAGTTAACCACGGTTAAACTTACGCCATTCACAGTAATAGAACCTTTTTCTATTGTTATATTGTCTTTTAATTCCTTGTATTGAAATGTAAACATCCAGCTTCCATTTTCTTCTGTAACCCTGGTACAAACTGCAGATTGGTCAACATGACCCTGAACAATATGGCCATCAAGTCTGGCGCCTAAAACCATTGCTCTCTCTAGATTTATTTTATCACCAACCTTTAAAACCCCTAAATTGGATTTTTCAAGAGTTTCATTAATTGCTGTGACAGTGTATTCATCATCATTTATGTCAACAATTGTCAAACACGCACCATTATGCGCCATACTTTGATCTATTTTCAACTCTTTAGTAATATCACTTTTAATAGTAATGTTTAGATTTCCTTGATCTTTTTGAAGCTTTGAAACGGTTCCCATTCTTTCAATAATGCCAGTAAACATAATGTCGTTTATTTAGTTAAATTTGCATCAGTAAAATTACAAACAAAAGCCGAAAAAGTTAATGAAGAAAGAAGAAAAGTTAAGAGTTGGAATTTCTATTGGAGATCTTAATGGGATTGGAGGAGAGATCATTATTAAAACTTTTGAGGACTCGAGAATGCTTGAGTTTTGCACACCTGTCATATTCGCATCTGTTAAAGTGCTTACCTTTTTAAAGAATCATTTCGAAAGCCAGATCAGTATTCACGGATTAAATAACTCTAAGGATATTATTCCCGGAAAGGTAAATGTGGTAAATACCTGGAAAGAAAATATTGAAATTGAGTTTGGAAAAGAAAGTGAAACAGCGGGAGAGTATTCTATTAAGTCATTAGAAGCCGCAACAACAGCTTTAATAAATGACGAGATAGATGTTTTGGTAACTGCACCAATAAACAAACACAATATTCAGTCGGAGCAATTCAAATTTCCGGGGCATACAGATTATTTGGCAAAAAGGCTGAAAGGAGAGAACCTTATGTTAATGATAACCAATGATCTAAAGGTTGGTCTTTTAACAGATCATGTTCCTGTAAAAGAGGTTGCCTCACATATTTCTCCTGAATTAATTGAGAAAAAGATTTCTATTATGTACGATAGCCTTATACAGGATTTTGGTATAAGAAAACCAAAGATCGCAGTTTTAGGAATAAATCCACATACAGGAGATAGTGGCGTTATTGGAAAAGAAGATGATGAAGTGTTAAGACCAACGCTTGATAAGATTAAAGAAAGCGGGAAATTAGTGTACGGCCCATATGCAGCCGATAGTTTTTTCGGATCTGATAATTTCAAAAATTTTGATGCTATTATAGCGGCATATCATGATCAGGGATTAATTCCGTTTAAAACTTTGTCATTTGGTAAGGGTGTTAATTATACTGCAGGGTTAAATAAAATAAGAACGTCTCCAGATCATGGGACTGCATATGAAATTGCAGGAAAAGGGCTTGCAGACCCAAGTTCTTTTAAAGAAGCCATTTTTGCGGCTATTCATATTTTTATTACCAGAAAAGAATATAAGGAACTTGCTTCTAACCCATTGAAAAAGGCATCAAAAAAGACATAAACAATTTTTTGTTGATAACTTCTTTTGCTTAAAGAAAAATTTATATATTTGCAGGCTCAAAATGGATGTATCATGAAGGCTTTAAAAGAGTATACAATTCAGTTTGTAGGATTAAAAGTTGGAAAACATCATTTTGATTATCAAATTGATAAAAAGTTCTTTGAGAATTTTAATTTTGAAGATTTTAATAATTCTAATATTAAAGCAGAAGTTTTTTTAGATAAAAAAACAACGCTTTTAGAATTTGTATTTAAAATTTCCGGAATCATAAATGTAAATTGCGATCTTTCGAATGAACCATATGATCAAAAAATCAACGGTACCTTAAATCTGGTTGTAAAGTTTGGTCAAGAATATAATGATGAAAACGAAGAGATTTTAATAATTCCGCATGGTGAATATGAAATAAATATTGCGCAATACATATATGAATTAATTGTACTTTCTGTACCATTTAAATTAATACATCCGGGAATCAAGGACGGAACATTAAAATCAGATATCTTAGATAAACTCGAAGAATTAAGTCCAAAAGATCTGGGCGTAAAAGAAAACACTGAGGAAATTGATCCTAGGTGGGACACATTAAAAAAACTATTAACGGATAAATAAATTAAAAAATGGCACATCCTAAAAGAAAAATCTCGAAAACCAGAAGAGATAAAAGAAGAACACATTATAAGGCTGTAGCTCCACAAATTGCAACGTGTCCTACAACAGGAGAAGCACATCTCTACCATAGAGCACATTGGCACGAAGGAAAACTGTATTACAGAGGACAAGTGCTTATTGATAATGCCGAAACCGAAGAAGTTTAGCATAACAATTATGCATGCATATAAAAAAGCGCTCTTAGGGAGCGTTTTTTTTATGATTAATTTTTCTATATGTTAAAAACAACCTATTTTGCATCAAAATTGACCAAAAAACAGTAAATTCAATTAAATTTATGCCGTTTTTGGCTTTTTTTTGCCATTTTTAGGTCAAAATTTTTAAATTCATATGGGTAAGATCTCAGCTGCAATTACCGCTTTAGGGGCTTATGTTCCAGAGTATGTATTAACTAACAAAATATTGGAAACAATGGTTGATACAAATGACGAATGGATTACTTCACGAACAGGAATTAAAGAACGACGCATTTTAAAAGAAAAAAATAAAGGAACTTCCTTTTTGGCGATTCATGCTGCAAATGATTTAATAAAAAAATCAAATCTTGATCCCTTAGATATTGATCTCGTTATAGTAGCGACCGCAACTCCAGATATGCAGGCCGCAGCCACATCGGTTTATGTAGCCACACAAATTGGAGCAAAAAATGCATTTGGGTATGACCTCATAGCAGCATGCTCGAGTTTTTTATATGCGGCTTCAACAGCAGCAAGTTACATTGAGTCAGGGAAGTATAAAAAAGTACTGGTAATTGGTGCAGATATGAATTCATCAATGATTGATTATACAGACAGAACAACCTGTATAATATTTGGTGATGGCGCCGGAGCCGTACTATTTGAACCTAATACTGAAGGATTGGGAATTCAGGATGAATTATTGCGAAGTGATGGAACAGGGAGGGAGTTTTTACAGGTTCCTGCCGGAGGATCTGTAGAACCTGCAACCGAAGAAACGGTAAAAGCCAAGAAGCATTTTGTATATCAGGACGGTAAAACAGTTTTCAAATGGGCTGTTTCTAATATGGCAGATGTTTGCGAAAAGATTATGAAGAGAAATGATTTGACCAACGATGATATTAATTGGCTGGTGGCTCATCAAGCCAACAAAAGAATAATTGATGCTACAGCGAATAGGTTGAAACTAGAGCCGGAGAAAGTCATGATGAATATTCAAAAATATGGCAATACAACCTCAGCAACAATTCCATTACTGCTGAATGACTATGAAAAAGAACTTAAAAAAGGAGATAATTTGATAATTGCCGCTTTTGGCGGAGGATTTACTTGGGGTTCTATTTATTTAAAATGGGCCTATAATAATTAAACTGAAAACTAACTATTTAATATCTTAATAATTATGGATTTAAAGGACATTCAAAACCTAATTAAATTTGTTGCTAAATCGGGCGCAAGTGAAGTTAGATTAGAAACGGATGATGTTAAAATCACCATAAAAACAGGAGATTCTCATAAAGGAGAAACAACTATAGTACAACAAATTCCTGTAGGAGCACCAATCGCTCAGACACCAATTGCACAAGCGCCTGCAGAAACTGGCACCAAAGCAGAAGAAGCACCTGCAAAAGCTTCAGAAGATTCAAAATACATAACAATAAAATCACCTATAATTGGAACATTCTACAGAAAACCGGCTCCGGATAAACCTGTATTTGTTGAGGTGGGCCAAAGCATAAATCAAGGTGATGTTTTATGCGTTATAGAAGCCATGAAGCTTTTTAATGAAATTGAATCAGAAGTTTCAGGAAAAATAGTAAAAGTGCTTGTTGATGACGCATCTCCTGTGGAGTTTGACCAACCATTGTTTTTAGTAGATCCATCATAACAATTTAAAAATTCCAATATACAAATCTCGAAATCCAATATTTGGAATTTGAAAATGGAATTTGAAATTTTTAAAACAAAGAGTTATGTTTAAAAAAGTATTAATTGCAAATAGAGGCGAAATAGCACTACGTGTTATAAGAACCTGCAAGGAAATGGGTCTAAAAACAGTAGCAGTTTATTCAACCGCTGATCAAGATAGTTTACATGTAAGGTTTGCTGATGAGGCTGTTTGTATAGGTCCTCCGGCAAGCAG
>CBDUIO010000023.1:0-15449 GCA_965367355.1 uncultured Flavobacteriaceae bacterium | reverse complement strand
AGAGCATAACTCAAGCTGTTGACTTGATTATTCTTCCGGAAATGTTTACAACAGGTTTTACCATGAATGCTTCAAAAATTGCAGAAACCATGCAAGGTCCAACCGTTGAATGGATGCAAAATATGGCGGCTAATAGCAATTCTGCTATCACGGGAAGTCTGGTAATAGAAGAAAATAAGAAGTATTTCAACCGCTTGTTATTTGTCTTGCCTGATGGGAAAGTTTTCCATTATGATAAACGACATACATTTACATTTGCCGGTGAGGATAAAATTTATAAAGCAGGAAGCGAAAAGCTAATTATAGATTATAATGACTGGAAAATTTGTCCTTTAATATGTTACGATCTTCGCTTTCCTGTCTGGTCCAGAAATATTGAGGACTATGATCTGCTTATTTATGTGGCCAACTGGCCAAAACCCAGAATAAAAGCATGGGATGCCTTGTTAAAGGCAAGAGCCATTGAGAATATGTGTTATTGTGTTGGTGTTAATCGTATTGGTACAGATGAAAGTAATAATGAATATTCCGGAAATTCTGCAGTTTATGATGTTTTGGGAGAAGAAATATCCAATATGAGGCCCGATAAAGAACAGACAGAAGTAGTCATATTAAGCAAGGATCATATTACAACCAACAGAGAGAGACTTCAGTTTTTAAATGACAGGGATGCGTTTACTCTAAAATAAACGTTTGCACAAGATCCCATCCTGCCCTGACATCCAATAATTCAGGGAAATAACTAATTCGTTCAGGCTGTCGTTGTTTTAAAAAACTACCTGAATCCCATTTTTCATTGCCATTATTGTCAAATACAACTCTGAGGTAGTACTTTTTAGGTTCCAGATATATAAAATCTATAGGCTCGGGTTTTTTTGAAGGCTTTTCTGCCAGGACTTCTCCCTTTTCATCAGTTAATTGCACAATCACGGGATATTGGGCGTTTTGTAAAGTAACCCTAACATTCCCGTAATCTGAATACAGCTTTGTTCTCAATCCAAAATTTATGGTATCATTAGTATTTTCAAAGATGTCTGTGATAGCACCAGGTAAGAATTGAATGGCGTAACGTTGGTCTTCTTCTTTCTTAAATTCAATAATATACTTGTTGTTTAAAGAATCCAGAGTATAAGTAAAATCTACCTGAAGGGAGTCCTTATCAAGAAATATTATCTGTGATCTTTCTAATTTTTCTAAAGGAGTGGTATTAGAAACTTCTAAAGGATTTTTAAAGCCTATTGTTCCTTTAGGTAATATATTTGTTACCAGGGAATCATTTTTCATATCTCTCATTTTAACAACCAGTGAATCCTTTGAATAATTAAAATCTTTATTTACAATATTGAATACTATTGAATCTTTTAAGATTTTTGGAGTAAACCAGTAATAAAGTGTATCTGCTTTCTGATCCTTTATCATTCTGAATTTAAAATTTTCCGGAATTGTATCCAGTAATTCGGCCTTCATGTTTTTTACATTTCCTTCAAATCCGAATGCAATTTTATTGCCTGACATTTGTGACCCTCGTATGACTTTAAAATCAATTTCTTCTTTGAACAGAGTTAGATTATAAACAGTGTCTTTGGGCACTGTAATTGGTTCTTCAAGAAAAGCTATCTTATCAGATTTTTGTTGAAAGGTATTATTCTGGTTTTCATCTTTTAATGCGATCAATTTATAGGTGCCGGCCTTAATATTTTCGATTGTAAATGTTGTTACACTATCCAAAGTATTGGTAATGTATTTAGGATTGTTTTTATAAACAACAGAATCTGTATAAGTAGAATCGATCTCATACAACATAACAGATACATATTCCTCCGGTTTTAACTTTTCGGCATCAAAAATAGAACCTTTAACCGTCAATGAATCTATATAATCTCCTGTTGAGAAAACATACTTAAAAAAGGGATATGGATTCTCTTCATTATTATCTACCACGCTTTGACCAAAATTAAACGCGTAGGTCGTGTTTGGCTGTAAGGTGTCGAATATTTTTATGGTAATGAATTTACTCGCAGAACCAAGAGGCAATACTTCAGGCTGGGTTTTCATTGGTGGAGAGACAATAAGCTGTTTTTGCAGATTCTTTAGTTTTATATATTCGTCAAAATATATTTTAATCTCCTTGACCTTAAAATTCGTGGAATAGTTCTTAGGAACAGATTTTACAACCTTTGGCGGCTCAATATCTTTTTCCCCTCCCTGAGGCCTTCCCCTATTGGCACAATTAATTAAAAATGCACTTAGAAATACAACGAAAATGAAATTTGAAAGCTTTGTACGCATTCTGAGAATCTAAATTTTGAACAAACCTACACAATTTTTTTTGTTTTATATTTTAATAAAAACCAAAAATAATCCAGATGAGTTCCCTCTTGACAAAGATTGTAAAAATAGTAGTAAAAGTAAATAACAACTAATGTGAGTTCTAACGAAAAACTCATTCAACAATTGCCATAGAAGCTACACTTAATTTTATATGTTTTGCTTTTAAAAGCTGATTGGCACAAGCTTCTATGGTAGCTCCTGTAGTTATGATGTCATCAACCAGCAAAATATGTTTATGATTGACCGAATCAAGGTTTTGAACAGAAAATATTTCATCACTGGAAGTCCATCTGGCCAATCTGCTTTTTCTAACCTGAGATGTCGTGTTGTTTATTTTGATCAATACATTATCACAATAATCAGCATTTAAGGCTTGTGCGATCTCCTGAGCAAACAGGGCAACCTGGTTATAGCCTCTTTTTTTCAGTTTTCTTTTATGTAACGGAACAGGAATAACTGAATCAATATCTATAAACCCTTCTGTTTTAGACAACTCATCACCCAGCCATTGGCCAAAGAAAGTTCCAATTTCCTGATGGCCTTTATATTTTAAATTATGCAATAGATGCTGAACAATGCCTTTCTTTTGAAACCTCAGCAAAGCCGTGGCATATTCTAATTTAACTCGGCCATAAAACAACTTTTTAACTTGGTCTGAACCGTCTTTATGATAATCTGTTACCGGAAGATCATGTCGGCAACTTGTACACACATACTTCTCATTGTCTGTTAACAAATTAGTGCATGCCAGACATACCTTTGGGAAAAATAAATTAAATAAATCCTTAATCACTTTAAGCGTAAAAAGATCAAAATAATAAAAATTACTTTAGATATTATAAAAAAATATAGCTTGTTATAAAGGGTTTTATATTTTTGCAGCATGGCAAATCAAGATGAACAATTTAAGAAGGTAATCTCTCATGCAAAAGAGTACGGTTACATTTTTCAGAGTAGTGAAATATACGATGGTTTAAGTGCAGTTTATGACTATGGTCAAAATGGTGTAGAACTTAAAAATAACATTCGTGATTACTGGTGGAAAGCAATGGTACAAATGAATGAGAACATTGTTGGTATTGATGCTGCAATCTTTATGCATCCAACTACCTGGAAAGCGTCCGGTCACGTTGATGCTTTTAACGACCCTCTGATTGATAATAAGGATTCAAAAAAACGCTATAGAGCAGATGTTTTAATTGAAGACTATTGCGCAAAAATTGAAGCAAAGATCGATAAGGAAGTAGCAAAAGCATCCAAACGTTTTGGTGATGCCTTTAACAAAGATGAATTTGTAAGTACAAACCAGCGAGTTGTTGGTTATCAAGAAAAGATCGATTCGACTCTTTCCAGAATGGCCAAATCTTTGGAAAATGAGGATCTGGCAGATGTCAAGGCCTTAATAGAAGAGCTGGAAATTGCCGATCCGCTTTCCGGAAGCCGTAATTGGACCGATGTAAAACAATTCAACCTGATGTTTGGAACCAAACTGGGTGCTTCTGCCGACAGTGCAATGGATTTATATTTACGTCCGGAAACAGCACAAGGCATATTTGTAAACTTTCTGAATGTACAGAAATCTGGAAGAATGAAAATACCATTTGGCATTGCCCAAACCGGAAAGGCTTTTAGAAATGAGATCGTTGCGCGTCAGTTTATATTCAGAATGCGTGAATTTGAACAGATGGAAATGCAGTTCTTCATAAAACCGGGAACTCAACAGGAATGGTATGAATACTGGAAAGAACACAGAATGAAATGGCATTTGTCTTTAGGTATGGGTGAGGAGAATTATCGTTTTCACGATCATGAAAAATTAGCACATTATGCAGATGCTGCTGCCGATATAGAATTTAAATTCCCTTTCGGATTTAAAGAACTGGAAGGAATACATTCCAGAACCGATTTTGATCTGAGCCAGCACGAAAAATATTCAGGGAAAAAATTGCAATACTTCGACCACGAAGAGAATAAGAGTTATGTGCCTTATGTATTAGAAACCTCTATTGGCTTGGATAGAATGTTCTTATCTGTGTTCTCTAATTCACTTATTGAAGAGACTTTAGAAGATGGCAGTTCGCGTGTAGTCTTGAGATTGCCGGCGGTTTTAGCACCATATAAGGCAGCCATTCTGCCACTGGTTAAAAAAGATGGTTTACCGGAAATTGCAAGAAATATTGTTGAAGAACTTAAATGGGATTTTAACGTCATTTATGATGAAAAGGATGCCGTAGGAAGGCGTTATCGCAGACAAGATGCTAACGGAACACCATTTTGCATTACTGTTGATCATGACACTTTAGAAGACAATACGGTAACAATAAGGCATCGCGATACCATGGACCAAAAACGTGTTAAAATTGAAGCATTAAGAGATATCATTAAACAGGAAGTAGATGTCAAAACCTGGTTGATGAAGATGTGACAAAGTCATGCTGAACTGTCACACTGAGCCTGTCGAAGTGTTGTTTCAACATCTTATATAAAAAACACCTAAACTATTTAAGTTTAGGCGTTTTTTATTTTATTCAAAATTAAAATCTGTATCCAAAAATAATTCCAAATCGTCCTTCAATATTTTCTAGATAATCGGTGTCAAAAGTTCCAAGATTTCTTGCAATCTCTCCAGATACAGATAATGTAAACTTGTTATTAAAAGCCCATTTATGTCCTAATCCGAAACCGGCTGAAAATCCGTCAACATCATATTTAAACTCATCATCAATGTAAACATCGTTTTCATAATCATAATACCCATAATCATCTACTACAACTTCGCCTGTTCTTATTTTCAACTGTGGGTAAAAGAAAAATCCTTCGTGGTCTTTGTCTTTTGAAAAATAAATCAAGTAGGCAGCCTTTAAACTAAAGGCATTACTGCTTTTAATATAACCTGCATCGTAATAACCATAAGTGTCAAAAAAAGTTGCACCAATAAATAAGGATTGGTTCTTTTCGAATAAGCGTTCGTAGTTTACATTTAAGGATCCGGCTACTACAAGATCAAAAAGGTTTGATGAAATTTCATGTTCTTTTGGAAGATCTTCATCTGACTCTTGAGAGAAAGACGCAATTGATGTTAAAAGGATTACCGCAATAAAGATTTTTTTCATAATTAATGGTACTTGGTGTTTGTTCTGATTCTATTATTGGATGGCAAATATAGAAAAAGGTTGCGTAAGAATATACTTTAATTATTTATTCTGACAATAATATCAAACTCCCTTTGGTAAGCACCTTTTTATCTTTAAATTCTTCAGGATTTAGAACTTCAATAAAATCTTCAACTTGCTTTCCTACATTAACTTCAGTTTTATTAAAAGTATAGACATCATCATTTGAATCCACCAATACCAAGGTAAGATAACTGTCATCTAATTTGTAAACCGCATCTTTTGGAAGGGATTTAGCCGTCTTTGTATCGGTAATTATTTCTGCTTCAATAAACATCCCTTTGATGAACCTGGTCTTTTCTTCATCTTCAATGTGTCCGTGAACCTTTATTGTCCTGGAAGTTTCATCAATTGAAGTTCCAACTAAATGAACTTCCGCCTGGTACGTTTCATCACTGGATTCCGGAACCTTGAATGCAATGATCTGCCCCTTTTTAATATTTAGAATATCTTTCTCAAAAACCGATAATTCCAAATGAATATGATCTGTATTTACAATTTCCAAAACCTCATCCTGAGGAGAAATATAAGTCCCATTGCTAACCTCGATATTGGTAACGTATCCTGAAATTGGTGAATACAAATTAATGGTTGATGACATGTTTCCTTGTTCAACAGAAACAGGATTTATATTCATCATTCTCAATTTTTCACGTAATCCATTATAATGAGCCAAGGTGCTTTTATAATTGCTTTCCGCTTTTAAAAAGTTCTTTTCTGAAGTGATCTTTTCATTAAATAAAGTTTGTTGTCTTACAAACTCCGATTTTAAATAACTTAACTGCTCAGCAATTTCCAAATATTGCTGCTGTATTTCAACGTACTCCGTATTTTCAAGAGTTAAAACCCGTTGCCCTTTTTTTACTTTGTCGCCTATAAGAAGAGGCGTATTTTTTACAAAGCCACCCATAAATGTGCTAACGCTAGCTTTATTTTGTGGAGGGACATCAATAAACCCGTTGGCTTTTACCACCTCGTTAAACTCGTAATCAACCACATTTCCTAAAACCATATGTCCATTTTCGAACTGAGATTTGGTAACAGTAATAACATTATCCGTTTCGGCTGAACTGGTAATTGCGTTAGATTGACTGTCCTTTTCACCACAAGAAGCTAAAACAATTGGTACTAATAATATATATAGTCGTTTCATAATAATTTTTCTTAAAAGATTAAAAAGTTGATTTCAATAACCGTTTGGTTGTAATTGTTTAGATTTTCTAAATAAGTGAGCTCAATTTCCATTGCGTTTTCCATGCTTTGTATGTATTGAAAGAAGTCTATCTCACCCTGTTTAAAACTTCGTTCTGCTGTTTTAATAATTTCTTTTGATAGATTTTCTCCTTGTGTTTCATAATAGTTTATGGTCTCCTGAAACTGCTGAAGCTTTGCCATGAGTGAATTATATTCAGCTACATATTTGACTTTATAGTCGTTCTGTTGCTCTTCAATTGCATCATTGGCCAATTTTGAAGCCTTTATTCTTGAGGTATTACCACTAAATAAAATCGGGATTTTGACTCCTAACTGATAGCCTTTAATGTTTGTATTAAGACTGCTATTAGTGCCTTGAAAATACTCAAGGTTAAGATCAGGTAATAAATTTTGTTTTTCCTGCTGATACAATGCTTTATAGTACGACCTGCTAGTTTCAAAATATTGCAGTCCAAGATTATCCATTTCAGAAACCGGAAGAATCTCCAGCTTTCTTAAAGGTTCATCTATTATAGAAATTGAGTCCATCTGAACCAGCTTTTTAAGTTGTTCGGTATTAATAATCACATCCTGAAGCGCCTGTTTGTAATGGGCTTGTAACAATTTTTCTTTCGACTGAGCAGTGATCATCTCCAAATAGTTACTTTCTCCCAACTCAAATCGGCGTTTGGCTGATTGAGCAAAATTTTGATATAAACTGTCCAGTAGTTTGTAAGTTTTAGCCTTGTTTTTCGCGTACCTTAAATTGTAAAAAGCCATGGAAACCTCCTTTTTAAGGGTTTGCAGCTTGATATTATAATTGGATTCTTCTAAATTAAATCTGGCCTTATTCACTTTTTTGTCGGCAAAATAAACCGTAGGGAATTTGAAGTCCTGCGAAACTCCAAACACCTTTAAAGGCAAATTATTAATTGCCAAATTATTTTCATCATAATGATAATACACGCTTGTTTTATCAAAATTAAAAGCATTTCCAATTAAGGCATTGGATTCATCAACTTTTAGAGATGATGCTTTTAAACCTGAATTATTTTCTATTGCCAATGCAATGGTTTCATTAATGGATAAGGGTTTCTCTTGCGCATTCAAACTGAAGGAAAGAAATAAGACAACAACCGTAATAATTGAATTTTTGTTCAATTTTATTTTTGCTCTATGCTCGAACCAGGCATATAAAACAGGCAGTACGATCATGGTTAAGGCGGTAGCTGTGACCAATCCGCCAATGACCACAGTGGCTAATGGTCGCTGTACTTCTGCTCCTGCATTGGTTGAAATAGCCATTGGTAAAAATCCCAGTGCTGCTGCTGCGGCCGTTAATAACACGGGACGCAACCGTTCTGCGGTTCCTTTCTTAATGCGTTCTTCTATATCTTCTATTCCCATTTCTTTAAGGTCTTTAAAATGTTCTATTAATACAATACCATTTAATACAGCAATACCAAAAAGAGCAATGAATCCAACTCCTGCCGATATACTAAATGGCAAGTCTCTTAACCACAATAAATAGACACCTCCTACAGCCGACAAGGGAATTGCCGTAAAGACCATAAAAGCATCTTTTATAGATCCGAATGCAAAATGCAACATGATGAAAATTAGTAGTAATGCAATAGGCACTGCAACCAAAAGTCGTGACTTAGCACTTTGGAGATTTTCGAACTGGCCTCCATAGGATATTGAATATCCTGCCGGAAGTTTTAGCTTATTATCTATGATAGTTCTAACATCATCAACAACAGACTGCAAATCCCTGTTACGCACATTGATTCCAACTACAATCCTGCGTTTCGTGTCATCTCGGGAGATTTTTGCCGGTCCTGTTGAATATTTAATTTCTGCGAGTTCGCTCAATGGGACTTTAGCTCCGTTAGGCGTATCCACATATAAATTTTGAAGGCTTTCAAGGTTTTTTCTGCTTGGTTTATCCAGACGCATAACCATGTCAAATCTTTTTTCTCCTTCAAATACGATCCCAACAGTTTCACCTCCAAATCCCATGGAGATCAACCTGTTTAGATCAGAAATATTCAGTCCGTATTTAGCGATCTTATTTCTGTTGAAAGTAACACTCATTTGTGGTAATCCTTCGACTTTTTCCACAGAAATATCTGAAGCGCCTTCAACATTCTTGATCAATTCTTTTACTTCATTGGCCTTATCTGCCAATATCCCAAGATCTTCTCCAAAGATTTTAACTGCAACATCTGCCCTAACACCGGTTATTAATTCATTGAAACGCATTTCTATAGGCTGCGTGAATTCTACTTCCATTCCGGGAATAACCGCTAAGGCTTCTTTAAACTTATCGGCAAGCTCGTCCTTACTAGAAGCAGAAACCCATTCCTTTTTAGGTTTTAATTTGATGATCACATCACTCTCTTCCATAGACATGGGATCTGTGGGCACCTCTGCTGCACCAATCCTGCTAACTACCTGATCTACTTCCGGAAACTTATCTAATAATATCTGTTCTATCTTAGTTGTGATCTCAATGGTCTTGCTCAAGGAGGTTCCGGTTTTTAAAACAGGCTGTATCACAAAATCACCTTCGTCTAAGGTTGGCACAAATTCACCTCCCATTCTACTAAAAATCCAAACACTCGATCCTAATAATAGAATAGAAATTGCCAAAATGATCTTTTTGTTCATCAAGGACCAGTGAATTACAGGCTTATATGAACTCATTAAAAATTTCATTAGCCTGACCGATATATTTTTATCAGACTGCACTGTTGGTTTTAAAAACATGGATGAGATCACCGGAACATAAGTTAGACAAAAGATCATAGCTCCTATTAAAGCGAAGCTAAAGGTAAGTGCCATCGGTTTAAACATTTTCCCTTCTACACCGCTAAGAGATAAAATTGGAATGAATACGATTAAAATGATCAATTGACCAAATACTGCTGAATTCATCATTTTTGAAGAACTTTTTAAAGTAATAGCATCTATTTCGCTCTGCTGACCATCTAATGATAAAGACTTGATCTTGCTTCCTTTAGCGGTTATTTGATATGCGATATATTCAACAATTATAACGGCACCATCTATTATAATACCAAAATCGATGGCTCCTAAACTCATCAGGTTTGCATCAATTCCAAAAATGTACATAAACGATAAAGCGAATAGTAAACTAAGTGGAATAACTGAAGCTACGACCAAACCGGAGCGAACGTTTCCTAAAAGAAGAACGACAACAAAAATTACGATTAGTGATCCCAATATTAAATTCTCGGCAACCGTAAATGTGGTTTTGTTTATCAATTCACTGCGTTCTAAGAACCCGTTTATATAAACGCCTTCAGGTAAAGTTTTTTGAATTAAACTGACTCTTTCTTTGACCGCATCTATTATTTTTTTAGAATTTCCATCCTTGAGCATCATGATCTGACCTAAAACCTTTTCTCCCTGACCGTTTCCGGTTATAGCACCAAAGCGATTCGCACTTCCGAAATTGACCGAAGCAATATCCCTGATGAGTATGGGAATGCCGTTGTTGTTTTTAACAACTATATTCTCAATATCCTCAAGTGAGGTTACCAATCCTTCTCCTCGAACAAAATAAGCCTTATCAGATTTTTCTATGTAGCTTCCTCCGGCAACACTGTTATTTTTTTCAAGGGCTTCAAAAATTTCAGCCATAGTAATATTCATGGCTATTAATTTTTGTGGATTCCCGGCAATCTCATATTGTTTTAAATAGCCTCCCCAGGTATTTACCTCAACTACGCCGGGTATTCCCGACAGTTGCCTTTTAACTATCCAGTCCTGGATAGTTCTTAGCTGTGTGGCTGAATACCTATCTTCATAGCCTGGTTTTACATCCAGAATATACTGATAGATCTCTCCCAAACCTGTCGTAATGGGTCCCATTTCCGGTGTACCAAATCCTAGTGGTATTTTTTCTGAGGCCGATTTGATCTTTTCGGCGATCAACTGCCTTGGTAAAAAGGTGCCCATGCCATCATCAAAAACAATAGTCACAACCGATAACCCAAATTTGGAAATGGACCTGATCTCTTTTACACCAGGCAGATTGGCCATTTCAAGTTCAACCGGATAGGTTATGAACTGTTCAACATCCTGAGTTGAAAGGTTTCTGGATGTCGTTATTACCTGAACCTGATTATTGGTAATATCAGGAACAGCACCAATAGAAATTCTGGTCAAAGAAAATATCCCAAACCCAATAACAGATGCAATAAAAAGTAAAATGATAAGCTTGTTCTTTAAGCTAAATTGAATAATCTTTTCTAACATAATTCATAGTAATTATAATCATTAAGTGCCGCCCAAATTTGAATTTAAACAGCTCAACCAAATGGTTTCAGTTATGAATTATATTGTTTTGGGAGGTTGAAAAACAGAAGGTTTTTCAAAAGAAGAGGAAGATTCTTTATAGAAAAAATTCAATGGGATCCCGATAAAATTCTGTTGATCATTGTCAAGACTGAATCTAGAACCCATTGTAAAATCAAAAACTACATGAGTACAATCCTTATGATGCTTGAATGGCAGATCCTGATGCTGCCTGTGTTCATTTTGATGTTGCTGCATATCTGCACCATAGTGTTCGGTCAAAAACTCAAAAAAACTATCTCCATAGGTCTCTTTATGATACTGTGCATGTTCCATAAGAATATTGAGTCTTGATATATCTTCAAGGCTAATATTAGAACTCTGAATCAATATCAGAGTAGAAAACAATATGGCAAACATTTTACTCATAGCGAAAGCTAAATTAATAAAAAATAAAGTGCATTATGTAATAATAGTTACAAGTCCTTTAAAAATAAGCTTTTAACTGGATTGTCCCTGTGTGAATGGTTTTACTTGTTTTGGTCTTCCTCCCAAAATAATTTAAGTTTAGATCCAGAAATTTAGTTAGTTTTTTTTGAGCCAGTAAACTCCATGTAAAATTCTTTCCCGGCTGCAATCCTTCCATCATTTGATAGGCCACTGGTGAGTTTTGATTGCCTAGAAATTTATTGGAAAAATAATTGAATTCACCATTGATAGCCGACTTCTGATTCTTTGAAAAAGAAAACGACACACCATATTTTTGCTGCTTCAGGGATTCTAAATTGCCAATTGTATTATCCTTATTGGCGTATTGATAAAATACATCAAATCTGGTATTCGTATTAAACAGGTACGATAGTTTTGGGTTAAAACTAATTTCATCTATAGTATAATTCTTGCTTATAAAATTTTCGCTGACACTCTCTCTGTTTCCTAATATGAACAAGGTATTCAATAACCAGCTTGTTGCAAATTTATGTACAAAATTGAATTGGTGACTTTGAATATTATTCTCAATTGACCCAACAGACAGTAGATTTTTAGACCTGTTCGATAAATAGGTATATGATGAGGTATACCGTTGCTTTCCTCTGTTAAAAAACAATACATTTCTAAAACTTAAATTCAATCCTAGTTGTTCAATTCCAAAATCTTTGAAGGGATTGATATCAAAATTATCACTATTGCGTCTTATTTTTTTATCGATCAAATATGATGTCTGATTATAAAAATAAGACCAAAATTTCGTTTTAGTCGTGTCCTTTGAAGTTCGCAATTGCGGATTGATGGTTAACAGTTGACTTAATCTGTTTTGATGGGTTTTTATAAATACCTGGTTTGGTAAAAGCACCCGAACATAGGTCCCCTGGTCCTGGAATTGTGCTATTTCAAACTCTTCTAATTCCTGTATTCCATTTTCATTGTAATCTATCCAGGTATAAGCTCCCTGTCCTTCATCAACTTCAACATATGTAAAGTCCTGTTGAGGCAACACACCCGAATTGGTTTCAAAAACCGTATTCCAGTTAATAAGCCTGTCAAATAGTTTTTGATTGAATTGAATTCTTGAATTCAACGAATTCTCATCAGGAACAGATTCTTCTTGAGTTTTTAACTTTCTGTAATTTAAGTAAACAGACAGGTTTGTATGCTTATTGTCCAATAGTCTCGACTTTAAATAATAGGTGTTTGAAGTGCTTACTTTAAGCAATTCATTATTTCTTATGCTATCATTAACCCGATGCTTGTACCCTATTTCTGCAAACACTTTAGAACTGTCTCCAATACCATAAAAAACTTCATATGATGTAAATTTCTGACTCAATGGGGTTAATTCCTGTGTTTCTAAATTAGTCTGTTTATTACTTTCTAAAGCTATTTTAGTTCCTATCCATTGGTTCTTAAAATTAAAAGTTACCCGGTTAAATGAACGAACAAAATCGGAAGCGTTTATACTCGACTTAGCATTAAGAATGCTGCTATTAGAGAATATATTCCATTTCTTTAGACTTAAATTTGCAAAAACAATATGCCTGTTACCATTAAAGTTTCTTGAGTAATTTAAATGTTCAAACCCATATCTGGTAATTCCCTTTGATGGATGTTGCATTTGGATCCCCGTAGATAACAAGGTTTGATTCCCAAAGCCAACCGAGTTTTGAGAAACACTGGTTTGTTCAAGGTTCCAGTCTCTGTTGAATTCTGCTCTTTTGTTCAAGCGCTGAATTGTTCTGAAATTTTCCTGAACTATCGTAGCATCGGCTAGAACTTCCAAATTCCATAGACTGTCATTTTTGATAATACTCTGATTGATACTTAATTTGCCTGCAAGACCATCGTTGTTATCATCATCTAAATTTGAAAATAAATTCAGATCGTTCTTACTTCCCGCTGCTTCAAAATAGATATTGGTTTTTTCTGATGGCTGATAACTGGCATTCAATACTGCCATTTGTAATTTAGATGGAGCTATTAACTGGACTATTGGCTCATAATTCCCTTGTGGAATCCCCGAAACCGGTTCTACATACTCGAAAATATTATTAATGGCACTTGAATTTACAAGAATATAGTTCCCCTGATTTTCTCCTACCAATGAAAATCGAACGTTAAACAGGTCATCATCAGGATTTGTCGAAAACACAAAGGCTTCAACACCATTTATCAATTCTTTTCTGTATAAAATCCTGTTTTCGTTGTATGCCTCAGGAACTTCAGAAGGAGCTACCATAAGGGTTGTATCATCCCCTGCATTCCCTAAGATCTGAGCCTGTTCTGTTGACAGATTTTGTTGCAGTGGTTGATTCTTGACATCATTTTCAGAATAAATAGTGGCTCCTATACTAAACTTATCGCCCTTGTAATTACCGCCGCCATAGGCAACGATCCTGGAATAATTACGTTCACTGTATTGATAATCTACAGTTATTCGCATTTCTGAAGTAATGGGAAATGTGGAATTAAAAATCAGTTCGCCTGCATTATAATCAATAATATAATCTTTGTTCTCTCCTCGCTCAATTGCCACACCATTCACATAAACGGTCTCACTACCGGAAACAATTAAAACAAATAATTCATTGTTAGGACCCTGCAGTTTATAAGGCCCTTGATTCCCTTCCTGAGCAGTGAACTGACTGGTAGTAAACTGACCTCTTACCAAAGCTCCTGCTGCAAATACATTGGATTTGTTTTCGGATTTGGAAAGGTTGGCATTTAAACTCAATCCTTGTACACGTTTAGAGAATTCTCCAAAATAGGACTGATTGTTTTGCAGATCGATATCACCTGCTCTAATGTTCCAGTTATCGCTGAATAACTCAATAAAGACCTGATCGAATTCATCCAGCCTTTGCGAATAACCGCTTTCCTGTAAAGGGATATTCGCATCTTGAATAGATGCCCTGAGAGAAACGTTTTCATTTAATTTCCCCGAGACCTGCAGATCCAATTCACTGTTCAATACAGAATTCTGATTATTACCAACAGTGACTCCTCTTGATATGCTGCCAGATGTTGTTAAACCATCAAAGGGAATAAAGACATCTTCCCTGTTACTTTGCGATAATTTGTAGAACTGCTGCATATTTCCAGTGCTCTCCACAATAATGCTCTCATCCAATTGAAAGTACTTTTTCGTTAAAAAATCAGGATACCTGAGGTATTCAATGGTTATAGAATCGGTATCAATTGGTTGTTTGAAGGTCAAAATGGACGTTTTAAAATCGATGTCGTACAAGGTGGAATCAATAATAGATGCATCACTTTTTTTGATCAGGAACCTGGATGAATTTATGCTCACGCTATCCACTAAAATAGTATCATTTACCGCAACTTTTTTTGATACATAATTAGTTAAAATGTCTTGAGCGTTGGCACAAACATTCAGGAGCAAAAGAATAAGTACTAACTTATATTTCATCTATTACAATAAACTAAGAACAAGCATTATTATTTTGTTGATAGTTTTAGTTAAAACTCCATTAATTTAATAGCGTAAAAGTAAAGCATTATTTAATTTAGCCGAAATTTACTCGGTTTGTAAAAATATTTGAGTGTTTCTTATTAAAATAAGACCCTCATCAATTCTAAAATTATATACATGAAAATTATCTCGTATAATGTCAATGGCATTAGAGCAGCTATAAACAAAGGATTTATGGATTGGTTAAAGAGTGCCAGTCCCGATGTGGTCTGTCTTCAAGAGATCAAAGCTATGGAAGATCAGCTTGATCTGGATTTGTTTTATGAAGCGGGCTATGAACATAACTACTGGTTTAGCGCTCAAAAAAAAGGATATAGCGGTGTAGCTATTTTAAGTAAGATTAAACCGGATCATGTGGAATATGGAACCGGAATAGACTCTATGGATTTTGAAGGGAGAAATCTTCGAGCCGATTTTAATGGCACATCTGTAATGAG
>CBDUIO010000022.1:0-16521 GCA_965367355.1 uncultured Flavobacteriaceae bacterium | reverse complement strand
TTAATTTCCATTTGCAAATTAACAACTATAGCACTTCCTAAGAAATAGATTTATGATTCAGTCTGATGAAATCTTTCTTAAAATAGAAAGTCATTTTAAATCTGATTTACCATTTGTAGTCTACAGAAAGCCTGATCGATCAGAAGTAAATGTCATTTTACAAAAGGATAATGAGATTTGTTTAACCGAAGATTATTCTGAATCCGGATTTGTTTTTGCTCCATTTGAAAACAATCGAAATACCGTTTTAATTCCTTTATCAAATTCAGATTCATACAAATTCATCCCTAGTCACTTCCAAAAAACAGAAAAAATTAAAAAATCTGTTAGCGAGGATACTACTAACAAAAATCAGCATATAGGGATAGTTAAAAAAGCAATAGATGCCATTAAACGTGAAGAGTTCACAAAAGTTGTACTGTCCAGAGTGGAAACATTGGAGTTAAAAGATACAGATCCAATAGAATTATTCAAAAATCTAAACAGATCATATCCTACCGCATTTGTTTATTGCTGGTATCATCCAAAGGTCGGATTATGGTTAGGAGCTACACCTGAAACATTATTGCGAATTGAAGGAGATCGATTTGAAACCATGGCATTAGCCGGAACACAACAATACCAGGGATCAATGGAGGTAAACTGGGGAGATAAGGAAAAAGATGAACAGAAAATTGTGACTAATTTTGTAGTAGAGGCATTAAAGAATAAAGTAAATGTCCTTGAAATTATGCCAACCCAAACAATAAAAGCAGGAAATGTGCTGCATTTATTAACTAAAATAAAGGGAACTATAAATTTTGAAAAATTCAGCTTAAAGCAAATTATTGAGGCTCTGCATCCAACACCGGCTATTTGTGGCATACCACGAGACGAGGCCAAACAATTCATCCATAAGAATGAAAATTACGACAGGGAATTTTACACCGGATTTTTTGGAGAAATAAATATGATCCAGAAAAAGCTTCGAAGTACACACCGCAATAATATCGAGAATAATGCATATGCGTCCGTAAAAAAAGTTTCCAATCTTTTTGTTAATTTGAGATGTATGCAAGTAAAGAATGATAAGGCTTTAATTTATGTAGGAGGAGGTATTACCAAAGATTCAGATCCGGAAAGTGAATGGATTGAAACAGTTAATAAAACTAACACAATTAAAAAGGTTTTAACTTAGATATAAATAGATGAAATACTATTCTATTTTCTATCTTTGTGGCTCAAAATGAAGCACTCAAAAATTCCTCTTTCACAAACCGTTGTTCAGCTTTGTAAAGCAAAGGGAATTAAACACATTGTTTTGTCTCCCGGAAGCCGAAACGCACCATTAACAATCGGTTTTACATATGATGAATACTTTACATGTTACAGTATTGTTGATGAACGCAGTGCGGCATTTTTCGCCTTGGGAATCATCCAAAAATTACGAGAACCTGTGGCTGTTGTTTGCACGTCTGGAAGTGCATTGCTGAATTATTATCCGGCAGTTGCTGAAGCCTTTTACAGCGATTTACCTCTGGTTGTTTTATCGGCTGATCGACCTAAATATCTCGTTGGCATTGGAGATGGGCAAACCATTGACCAGCAGGATGTTTATAGAAATCACATCTTGTATTTTGCAAACCTTAAACTGGATATTGAAAAAGAAAGGAATAAGTCTGATGTTGATGAACTTCCAATTTTTAAAAGCTTTGAAAGTAAAGTAGAAAAAATTCTAGGCTTGCAAAGAACAATTCAACAGGAAAATGAGTATGAAGTTAACAAAGCCCTTAATATTGCTATATTAAATAATGGTCCTGTACATTTAAATGTTCCTTTTGATGAACCTTTGTATGATATGGTCGAAATTACTTCGGTGAGTCCAGTCAATGAGATGCCCAATTTAAAACCAAAATCTATTGACAACATTCAGGAGCTTTCTAAAAAGTGGAGTTCTGCAAAGAAAAAAATGGTCCTGGTTGGCGTTAATGAACCCATTAAGATCGATCAAAGTTATTTAGACTTATTGGCTGATGATGAAAGTGTGATCGTTTTTACAGAAACGACCTCCAATATTCATCATTCTGGCTTTTTTCCGAGTATTGATAAGATAATTGCACCCTTGACAAAAGAGGATTTTATTAAACTGCAGCCCGAAATTCTATTGACTTTTGGAGGAATGATAGTATCTAAAAAGATTAAGGCATTTTTAAGGGAGTTTAAGCCAAAAGAACATTGGCACATTGATCCTAAAAAGGCTAACGATACGTTTTTCTGTCTAACCGAACATATTAAAGTTAGCGTCAATGATTTTTTCAAAGAATTTGATCAACACATCTCTGCAAATTCAAGTGATTATAGAAATTACTGGCAGGGAATTAAAGAAGACAGATGCCATAAACACAATGATTATTTAAAGCAAATTCCTTTTTCAGATTTTAAGGCTTTTGATTTGGTGCTGAACTCTCTTCCGGATAATTCAAATGTCCAGGTAGGAAATAGCTCTGCAATTCGATATACTCAACTTTTCGACTTGAATAGCACCTTAAAGATTTATTGTAACAGAGGTACTAGTGGAATTGATGGCAGCACAAGTACAGCAATAGGATTTGCAGCCGTAACACATGAACAAACTATTTTTATAACTGGAGACCTTAGCTTTTTTTATGACAGCAATGCGCTTTGGAGCAACTATATTCCTGCCAACTTCAGGATTATTCTGATTAATAATGGAGGAGGAGGAATTTTTAGAATTCTACCCGGACATAAGAATACAAAGAATTTTGATACATTTTTTGAGACTGCCCATGATCTGAACGCGAAACAGCTTTGTGATATGTATCATTTCAATTATCAATGTGTTTCAAATGATTTGGATTTAAAAAATGAACTATCAGATTTCTATTCGGATTCCAAAAAACCAAAACTTCTGGAAATTTTTACTCCAAGAACCCTGAATGACAATGTATTGTTGGACTATTTCAAATTCATAAAGTAATACATCGAGTATTTTTGTATTTTATCGATATTTAATTTTCTAACTTTTTTTTAGCATTCAAGCGTATTAACTTTTTTAATAATAGTTGTACTTTTAAGAAACAATAAAATAATAATTCAAAAAACAAGTAATCATGAGTAAAAGAGACGAACTTATTGCAAAGTATGCTGCCGATTTAAAAGACAAATGTGGTGTTAAAGCAGATATGGCTTTATTAACAAAAGTAACTATTGGTTGTGGGCCTTCTATCTACAACGCTGATGCTGCAACAGTTTCAGGGTCAGATGAGTCTGAACTTAAAACAGTAAAAAACAATTTCATTAAAAAGAAATTAGGTGTAAAAAGTGATGCAGAAGCTGATAAGGCAATAGCAGCTGTAATGGATCAATATGGTCGTTCAAACAGAAATAAATACAGAGCAGTTGTATATTATCTTCTTACTAAAAAATTAAATAAAGAGTCTGTTTACAAATAGTATTCTTAAAAAATAAATGAAAGCGTTATAACCATGTTGTAACGCTTTTTTTATATGCGTACATTTGCAGTATGATTAAAATTGGAGAGTATAATACCTTAAAAATATTAAGAGACACAGATCCGGGATTGTTCTTGGGAGACGATGAAGATAATGATGTATTGTTGCCAAACAAGTATGTTCCTGAACAGTTTGAAATAGGAGATGAGCTAACCGTTTTTGTGTATCTCGATCATGAGGAACGTCCGGTTGCCACCACGCTAAAACCACATATAAAACCCGGAGAATTTGCCTTATTAAGATGCAATTACACCAATGAATACGGTGCATTTCTTGATTGGAACCTGGAAAAAGATCTTTTTTGTCCGTTTAAAGAACAGGCTTTTAAAATGAGAAAAGGAGATTGGTATTTGGTGTATTGTTATATTGATGAGGAAACAGATAGATTAGTGGCTTCAAGTAAAACCAATTCCTTTTTAAGCAATAAAGAACTCACAGTCGATCAATTTGATGAAGTAGATCTGATTATTTCTCATCCATCTGATATTGGAATGAACGTTATAGTCAACGAAAAACATTTAGGATTGATCTATAAAGATGATATCTATAAAGAAATTAGTGTAGGAGACAGGATGAAGGGAATTGTGAAGAAAGTTAGAACCGACAATAAGCTAGATATTTCCCTGAGTCAAATAGGGTATAGGAATATAGAACCAAACGCACAGTTTATTTTAAATGAATTAGAGGATAATAATGGGTTTCTAGCTTTGACAGATAAATCAAATCCTGAACAAATCAAGGACATGTTGCAAATGAGTAAAAAAGCATTTAAAAAAGCAGTCGGATCCTTGTACAAACAAAGAGTCATAACGATTAAAGAAGACGGAATTTATTTAAATTAAAACTATCTTTTGCAAAGGGTTACCTATGAAGTCAGGGTTGTATTAATCAAAACATAGATTTATTTAATACAGCTTGTGTGATACGAGTTCCGGTTTATTTAAGAATATATTCAACTGATTGTATGCCGTTTCCAAATCACTGAAGGATTTATAAGGCTTGTCGCAAAATCGTTTTTCGATTTCGAAGTTAGCTCTATCAAAGTGATTATTGTGTACAATCCCATAAATAGCCAGATTCTTTAATAAACTATTGAATTTTGGATAGTCTAAAGGAGAAATGGAAAAATTATTAACTCGGTTACATATATATCCAAAGTGTTCTGTATTTCCATAAAAGCTTATGATCAATTCAGTGTATTCTGATGAAGAATTAAAATCAATATGCACGCCTTCACCAATTTCGGCAATAACCATATCTTTTAAAAAATAGAAGTTGCCAACCTTTAATGTATGGCTTTCAACTATGAGATCCGATAATTTAGAATTAATTAATTTCATAATAGCACAATTTATAATTGTCCTTAAGTTATTTTTTTCAGATTATAATTCCAACGTATTAATTGTGTTTTGATTATTAATAATCGTTAAAAGCCAGGATAAATTCGATAAATATCTTAATTAAAAGTAAATTCTTACACTAATTTTAAATTGTTGATTTGCAGATGATTATAAAATGGTCTGCAGGTCTTGATCTTTTTAAATGTTTAAATTGCTATTTGAGTTATGAATAATTATTTGAAAAATGTATTTTTACTTCCTAATCCATTATAAATGAGCAAACCAGTCTGGAAAACTGCTATCAAATTCGAGGATATTACCTATAAAAAATGCAATGGAGTCGCAAGAATAGCCTTCAATCGTCCTGACGTTCGTAACGCGTTTAGACCTAAAACAACAAGTGAGTTATACAAGGCTTTTTACGATGCCAATGAAGATACTTCTATAGGTGTTGTTTTACTTTCAGCGGAAGGTCCATCTTCCAAGGATGGTGTGTATTCCTTTTGTAGTGGAGGCGATCAAAAAGCAAGAGGACATCAGGGATATGTTGGTGAAGATGGTTATCACAGGCTTAATGTTCTAGAAGTACAGCGATTGATTAGATTTATGCCCAAAGTGGTTATCGCTGTTGTTCCGGGATGGGCAGTAGGAGGAGGACACAGTTTACATGTTATTTGCGATTTGACTTTAGCAAGTAAGGAACATGCTATTTTCAAGCAAACAGATGCAGATGTTACCAGTTTTGATGGTGGCTACGGATCGGCTTATTTGGCTAAAATGGTTGGACAGAAAAAAGCCAGAGAAATTTTCTTTTTAGGAAGGAATTATTCAGCTCAGGAAGCCTTTGAGATGGGAATGGTTAATGCTGTAATACCTCATGAAAAGTTAGAAGATACTGCATACGAATGGGCTCAGGAAATATTGGCTAAATCACCAACATCCATAAAAATGCTAAAGTTTGCCATGAATTTAACAGATGATGGCATGGTAGGACAACAAGTATTCGCAGGTGAAGCAACGAGACTCGCTTATATGACTGATGAAGCTAAGGAAGGAAGAAATGCTTTTCTTGAAAAACGCAAACCAAATTTTGATAAGAAATGGATTCCGTAGCTAAGGATTATGTAAGATCATGGATTTCTGCCATGCGTTTGAGAACGCTTCCCTTATCAGTTTCCGGAATTATTATAGGTGCTTGTCTAGCTCACTACAATGGGTTTTTTAAGTGGAACATATTTATACTGGCACTCTGTACCGCTATAAGCCTGCAAATACTTTCTAATCTGGCCAATGATTATGGAGACGGGTTGAAAGGAACAGATAATGAAGACAGGATCGGACCAAAAAGAGCCTTGCAAAGTGGTAAGATTTCACCCAGTGAGATGTTCAATGGCATTAAATTAAATATTGTCATAGTCATTTTCTTTGCGTTTATGCTCATTTTAAAAGCCTTTGGCTTGAATAATTTCCTGTATTCTTTGGTATTCTTTATCCTTGGTGGCTTGGCTATAGTAGCTGCCATTCGTTATACTGTAGGAGATTCTGCATATGGTTACAGAGGATTAGGTGATCTTTTTGTTTTTATTTTCTTCGGTATAATAAGTGTTTTTGGAAGTTATTTTTTATTTGCAAAACAATTAGATCATGTATTGTTCTTACCTTCGATTTGTATCGGACTATTAAGTATGGCTGTCTTAAATCTGAATAATATGAGAGATATGGAATCAGATAAAAAGGTGAATAAAATGACTTTCGCAGTAAAACTTGGGAAAAAAGGAGCTAAGAATTATCATATCTTTCTAATTACCGGCGCCATGCTTATTTCAACAATTTTCATAATACTTTATTACAATTCAATATTCAACTTAATTCTGCTTTTAGCTTTTATTCCACTCACAATGCATATAATGTTTGTTAGTCGAAATACTAATCCTAAGTTCTTAGATTCACAATTAAAAATATTAGCCTTAAGCACCTTTGCTTTTTCTGTCTTACTCGGAATTGGTCAAATTTTGTAAGAAAATAAATAATTATGTATTAAGTAAAGTCTTGTTAATCAAAGAAAATTGTTAAAAATTTAACAATAATGTATTGTAAATCAAGAAAATATATTACATTTAGTATGGTTAATCTTACACAAGGTTAGCTAATTGCTAGAGTGTCAACTCTTAATTTTGGGGATTGGAAAACTCAGATATACTAAATATCTGAGTTTTTTTTTTGTATTTTCATTAAAAATTATTCAAAATGAAGATCACATTTTTAGGTCATGCCAGTTTGGGAATTGTAGTTAAAGGAATTCACATTTTAGTAGATCCTTTTATTAGTGCAAATCCCAAAGCTTCACTTATCGACATTAACAGCTTACAGGCTGATTACATTTTATTAACCCATGCACATCAAGATCATGTACTGGATGTAGAAACAATAGCTAAAAGAACCAAAGCGACTATTGTCTCAAATTTCGAGATTGTGAGCCACTATCAAAATTTGGGATTGGAAGGTCATCCTATGAATCATGGAGGTAGCTGGGAATTCAATTTTGGAACGGTTAAATATATAAATGCCATTCATACATCTTCATTTCCTGATGGAAGTTACGGCGGTCAACCCGGAGGATTCGTCATAGAAGGTGAGCATAAGAATATTTATATCGCAGGCGATACAGCTTTAACTTATGATATGAAATTGATCCCAATGAAAACTAAATTGGATCTGGCCATTTTACCAATAGGAGACAATTTTACAATGGGAATTGAAGATGCTATTATTGCCAGTGATTTTATTAAGTGTGATAAGATTTTGGGCTACCATTATGATACTTTTGGATATATAGAAATTGACCATGCCGAGGCTAAACGTAAATTCTTTGATAATGGCAAAGATTTAATGTTACTCGGAATTGGAGAAAGCCTGGAATTATAATTTTTTATTTAGTCAGGTTGAATTATTGCTGTATTTTTGAGATCAATGATTGCAACCTATCATAAATACATCCTTAATTTTAAGAATCCCAGTGGTACATCCAGAGGCGTTCTGCGAACCAAAGAAACCTGGTTTATTATCTTAAATTCTAAGAATAGAACAGGAATTGGGGAATGCGGAATATTTAGAGGACTAAGTGTTGATGACAGACCGGACTACGAAAACAAACTTAATTGGGTTTGTAAAAACATAAATCTTGGTTTAGACAATTTACTCAAAGAATTAATTGAGTTTCCCAGTATACAATTCGGACTGGAGATGGCATTTAGATCATTGGAGAGTGATGATCCTTTTGAATTATTTCCTTCAAAATTCACACAAGGAAGAGATCATATTCCAATTAACGGATTGATTTGGATGGGGAGCAAGGAATTTATGAATCAACAAATTAAAGAAAAGATTCAATCTGGATTTACGTGCATTAAAATAAAAATTGGAGCCATTGATTTTAAAACTGAAGTTGAGTTAATAAAATCAATCAGAAAAGAATATGCTTCCAATGATATTGAACTAAGAGTTGATGCTAATGGAGCCTTTAATCTAAAAGAAGCATTAGACAAGTTAAAAATTCTATCTGAGCTTGACTTGCATTCAATAGAACAACCAATAAAAGCAGGACAAACCCAGGAAATGGCTGATCTTTGTGATCGAACTCCCTTGCCAATTGCTTTGGATGAAGAATTAATTGGTGTTTTTTCTGTAACAAAAAAACAGAAACTGTTACAAATTATTAATCCGCAATATATTATTTTAAAACCCAGTTTAATTGGTGGATTTAATGGGAGTAATGCGTGGATAAAGATTGCTGAAAATCAAAGCATAGGGTGGTGGATGACTAGTGCATTGGAGAGCAATGTCGGATTAAATGCAATAGCCCAGTTTACGTATTTAAAAAAGACCAGCATGCCACAGGGATTGGGAACAGGCAGTCTTTTCACCAATAATTTTGATTGTCCATTAAAAGTAAAAAATGGTACATTGCAATACAATAAAAACGAAAAGTGGAATTTTAGCATAATTTAATATGAATTACATACAACAAGCATATAAAGGAGAAAACAAGATCTGGATGTTCGCTATAACAACCATACTTGTAGCGGGAATATTTATTGTAAACCTGTTAGTATTCCTTTTTTATTCTGATAGCATTGATGTTGTGGAAGAACAAAAAAAATTGATGGATCTTATACCGAGTAAGAACTTCTGGCTAGCTGTCAATTTGATTCCTTTTGCTATTCTTTTAGGTCTGTTATTTTTATTGGTCAAATATATGCATCAACGCAGTATTAAGTCCTTAACAACAGCCAGAAAAAAGATTGATTGGAGCAGATCAGCATTTGCGTTCTTTTTAATAGTCGGCATCACTATTGTGACATTTGCAATTTCGTATATGGTCGATCCTTCAGAGATTGTTTTGCAATTCGACCCGGTTAAATTCACCATTCTTTTTATCATTAGTATCATTTTTTTCCCTTTGCAAATAGGTTTGGAGGAATATCTGTTTAGAGGCTATTTAATGCAGCACATTGGTGTTTTTGCAAAGAATAAATGGTTTCCATTGATTTTAACTTCTGTTTTATTTGGAGTATTTCACGGCGCAAATCCGGAAGTGGCTGAAATAGGCTATATTGTCATGGTATTTTATATTGGAACCGGATTGTTCCTGGGTATCATGACCTTGATGGATGAGGGACTGGAATTAGCTTTGGGTTTTCATTTTGGCAATAATTTGCTGGCAGCCATTTTAGTTACAGCCAATTGGTCGGCTTTACAAACAGATGCTATTTTCCGTTACACAGGTGAAGAACCTCCTAGTGCTGTTTTTGAAATTATACTTCCTGTTTTGGTCGTTTATCCCATATTACTTTTTATTTTTGCCAAAAAATATAATTGGAATAACTGGAAAAACAAGTTATTTGGAAAAGTAATAGAACCTCCGGTGGAAGATTATAAAATTTTAGAATAATAAGAATGCCGTTATATAAGAAAGTACATAATCAGTTTAAACTTAATGGAATTTATTATGACTATGAACAACTAAAGGAAGTTGCTTATAGTTATATAAAAGAAGGAGAACCATTTGAACGCGTTTTGGGCGATTTTCTTACTGATTGGTTAAATGAAGACGATTATATTATTGCTCACACTTCAGGCTCTACGGGGATTCCTAAAAAAATAAAATTGCTTAAACAGCACATGGTGAATTCTGCCATTGCAACTGGTGATTTTTTTGATATTAATCCCGGAGATACAGCCTTGCATTGCCTTCCGGGAAATTATATTGCCGGTAAAATGATGCTAATTAGAGCTATTATTTTGGGTCTTGAACTGGATATCACCGAACCAACTCTTAGTCCTGTTTTTGACCATGTCAAACCTTATACATTGTGTTCCATGTCACCTTCACAACTAACCAATATGGTTGGGTATGTTGGGAATATTAAAAATATTTTGGTAGGTGGAGCAGTGGTCTCAAGAAAGTTAAAAGAAAAGATACAGAAATGTCCCGCGAATATTTTTGAAACCTATGGCATGACTGAAACAGTTACCCATATTGCAGCTCGACGATTGAATAACTTTGACCGATCTCCTTTGAAAGAAGAAGAATGGCATTATTTTACTGCATTGCCTAGGGTAAATATTTCTCAGGATCTACGTGGTTGTCTTGTAATTGATGCGCCTTTTGTATCCACTCATGAACTGATTACAAATGATTTGGTCAAACTGCATTCTGAGAAGACATTTGAATGGTTAGGAAGGATTGATAATATGATCAATTCTGGAGGAGTTAAATTGTTTCCTGAGGTCATTGAAAATAAATTATCAAGTCAGATAGATAAGCGGTTTCTAATTGCATCAGAGGAGGATGAAACTCTTGGCCAACGATTGATATTGATCATTGAAGGAGAGAAATTCAATTTAGACAAATCAATTTTCAAGGTT
This sequence comes from uncultured Flavobacteriaceae bacterium, assembly GCA_965367355.1. Classification (GTDB taxonomy): domain Bacteria; phylum Bacteroidota; class Bacteroidia; order Flavobacteriales; family Flavobacteriaceae; genus Site-B1. The sequence goes on along the minus strand of CBDUIO010000022.1, from coordinate 5,741 downwards.
TTGGACAAATATGAAGTCCCTAAAAAGATTTATTTTATCCCTGAATTTGTAAATACCTTTTCGGGAAAAATTCAGAGAACGGAAACTTTGAAATTATTGAAGTAAATTATTTATCAGGGTCTTGTCTAGACCTGTAAAACTCCCAAATTAAACTTCTTTTCTATCGGAGCATGATTGGCCGCTTCAATGCCCATACTAATCCAGGTTCTTGTATCTAATGGGTCAATTATGGCATCTGTCCATATATGGGCCGCGGCATAATAGGGTGAAACCTGCGAATCATATCTATCCTTGATTTTATTGAATAATTCTTCTTCTTTTTCTTTAGTGATCTTTTCACCTTTCTTTTGTAAAGACGACTTTTCTATCTGCAATAATACTTTTGCAGCACTGTTTCCGCTCATAACAGCTAATTCCGCACTAGGCCATGCTAAAATTAATCTAGGATCATAAGCTTTACCACACATGGCATAATTTCCTGCTCCGTAACTATTACCAATGATCACCGTAAACTTCGGAACAACACTATTGCTAACAGCATTCACCATTTTAGCTCCATCTTTGATAATCCCGCCATGTTCACTTTTACTGCCAACCATAAATCCGGTTACATCCTGTAAAAAAACCAATGGTATTTTTTTCTGATTGCAATTTGCTATGAATCGTGTTGCCTTATCTGCGCTGTCTGAATAAATAACGCCTCCAAACTGCATTTCTCCTTTTTTGGTTTTCACCACTTTACGCTGATTGGCAACAATACCAACAGCCCATCCGTCAATTCGGGCATAAGCCGTGATCAATGTTTTTCCATAACCAGCTTTATATTCTTCAAATTCAGAATTATCCACCAACCTGCTTATTATTTCATGCATGTCATATTGATCGGCTCTGGATGACGGAATTATACCATAAATATCTTCCGGATTTTCTTTTGGTTTTATAGATTTCATTCGGTTAAAACCTGCCTTATCATAGTCACCAATCTTATCAACGATTTTTTTTATGGTATCTAATGCATCTTTATCATCCTTCGCTTTATAATCAGTTACTCCTGAAATTTCACAATGCGTTGTTGCTCCACCTAATGTTTCATTATCTATGGATTCTCCAATAGCAGCCTTTACTAAATAGCTGCCTGCTAAAAAAATACTGCCTGTCTTGTCAACAATTAAAGCTTCGTCACTCATTATTGGTAAATAGGCGCCTCCTGCTACACAACTTCCCATAACAGCTGATATTTGAGTGATGCCCATACTGCTCATAACAGCATTGTTCCTGAAAATTCGTCCGAAATGCTCTTTGTCTGGAAAGATCTCATCTTGCATAGGCAAATAAACACCTGCTGAATCCACCAGATATATAATTGGTAATCTGTTCTCAATGGCTATTTCCTGAGCTCTTAGGTTCTTTTTTGCAGTAATAGGAAACCAGGCACCGGCTTTTACGGTTGCGTCATTGGCTACCACAATACATTGCTTTCCTTTAATGTAACCAATTTTTACTACGACACCTCCGGAAGGGCATCCACCATGTTCTTTGTACATGTCTTCTCCGGCAAAGGCTCCAATTTCAATATGTTTTGATCCAGAATCCAATAGATAATCAATCCGTTCACGAGCGGTCATTTTGCCCTTCGCATGATGCTTTTCTATTCTATTGGTTCCTCCTCCTAATTTAACTTTGGCTAAGCGCTTTTTGAGCTCAGAAACCAAAAGTTTATTATGATCTTCATTTTTGTTGAAGTTGATATCCATGGATCTTTATGTTTACTGCTAAAATACAAATATTCTATATTAAAAAGTTAAAATTATATTAAATATATTCCATAGAAATATATTCCTTGGAATATAATATTTTTTATGGTACATTTGTCCTATAAAAAACAGAAATGAATAAAATAATTGCATTTGGTGGAAGTAGCAGCAAAAATTCGATCAATAAGAAATTAGCAACTTATGCCGCAAGTCTGGTTGAAGATGTCCATGTAACCATATTGGATCTAGATGATTTTGAATTACCCATATATAGTATTGATCGTGAAAATGAAAAAGGTATTCCAAAGGATGCCCAGAGGTTTTTGGAATTGATCAAAGCGTCTGACGGAATCGTTGTATCACTCGCAGAACATAATGGAGCCTATACAACAGCATTTAAGAATATTTTTGACTGGATGTCCAGAATTGAGAGCAATCTTTGGAGTGATAAGCCCATGCTATTAATGGCAACATCACCAGGAGGAAGAGGTGGTCAATCGGTTTTAGAGATCGCTCAGGGTAAATTTCCAAGAATGGGAGCTAAAATTACAAGTGTTTTTTCTTTGCCATCTTTTCATAAGAATTTTTCTGAAGGTAAAATTATTGATGATGAATTGAATGAACAACTTCTAATGGCTGTTAGAGAATTTAGTAAGACAATAAATGAATGAAGTAAATATAAATGATATGGAAACAAAAGTAGACATACTGAAAGATGGGCCAATATTGGTTCATGGAAATTTAAACATTACCAATTCTAAAGGCGAGCAGGAGCAAAAGACCAAAACAACGGCTTTTTGCAGATGTGGAGAGTCATCCAATAAGCCATATTGCGATGGAGCTCATTCAAAGTCAGGATTTAAGGGCTAAGAAATGGGAGACTTTGCCAAGGATATTAATTCGAAGTTCCCGAATAATAAAGTTAAAGCGACTTTAAATATTTTATACACTGCAAACTGGATCAGCAGTCATCAAAACGCTTTTTTTAAGCCTTACGGAATTTCACCACAGCAGTTCAATATTTTAAGAATATTAAGAGGTGCCCAAAAGCCATTAAAGGTTCAGACCATAAAGGAAAGAATGGTTGAGCGTTCTCCTAACGCCACTCGATTGATGGATAAATTATATGCTAAAGGACTTATAAGCAGGGAGCATTGTCCCGATGACAGAAGAGTAGTTTATATAGAAATTACTAAAAAAGGGTTAGACCAATTGAATATTATTTCAAAACAATTAAAAGATGATCTTTTAGAAAATTTAACTGAAAAAGAAGCTGAACAGTTAAGTGATCTTTTAGATAAAATAAGATAGAAAGGAAAAAAGAAATGAAAACAATACTTCACAAGGCAGAAGACAGGGGATTTGCAAATCATGGCTGGTTGCAAGCCAATCATTCCTTTAGTTTTGCAAATTATTATGATTCGGAAAAAGTTCAGTTTGGAGCACTTCGTGTATTAAATGATGATATTATAGCACCAAAAATGGGGTTTTCTACTCACCCGCATAACAACATGGAAATCATAACAATTCCATTAAAAGGCGTCCTTAAGCACAGGGATTCCATGCATAATGAATGGCAAACCATTGAAGCTGGTGAAGTCCAGGTCATGTCGGCAGGAAGCGGATTGATGCATTCTGAAATGAATGGATCCAATGAGGAATATCTGAGCCTTTTTCAAATATGGATCGTTCCAAATGAAAAGGATGTGAATCCAAGGTATGATCAGAAATTCTTTCAACAGTCCGATAGAGATAATAAACTTCAGATACTTGTAACTTCTATGAATGAAGAACATAATGGTAGCTTGAAAATTCATCAAAATGCCAGACTATCCAGAATTGATCTAAGTAAAAACAATTCATTTGAATATCATTTGATGCATAAAAATAATGGAGTTTACGTAATGAATATTGCTGGGAAAATAACCATTGATGACAAGATCGCTGCTTCACGTGATGCCATAGGAATAAACAATACAGATAAATTTGAAGTACGGGCCATAGAAGACTCTCAATTATTATTTATTGAAATTCCAATGTTGTAAATTGTTATTTTTTTAATGGCAAAAATTATAAAGCATTCTAAAAAGAATGCTTTTTTTATATAAAAAAACGATATTTGTCTATAACTAACTATCAAATAAAAATAACTATTTATGGCAATGAATAAAAATACTGTGTTGGCATGGGCAACTGTGCTCATGATTATAATGGGCGTTATCCTAATATTGATGGGCGCCTATAGATACGATGATGTTGCAGGTTGGGGATTTGCTACTGTTGGAATTGGATTCTTTGCGGTTGCATGGGTGTTTAACGCGTTAAAAGGTAGAGTATAATGAGTGACGATAAAAAAGTTATCTTCTCCATGACAGGAGTCACCAAAACCTTTCAAGGCGCGAATACTCCGGTTTTAAAGAATATTTATTTAAGTTTTTTCTATGGTGCAAAAATTGGTATTCTTGGATTAAACGGTTCCGGTAAATCAACACTTTTAAAGATCATTGCAGGCATTGATAAAAATTTTCAAGGCGATGTAACATTCGTACAAGATTACTCAGTTGGATTTTTAGAGCAGGAACCAATTCTTGATGATAATAAAACCGTTTTAGAAGTTGTAAAAGAAGGTGCTGCTGAAACTGTTGCTATTCTTGATGAATACAACAAGATCAACGATATGTTTGGTTTGGAAGAGGTCTATTCCAATCCAGATAAGATGCAGAAGCTAATGGATAAGCAGGCTGAACTTCAGGATAAGATCGATGCTTCAAATGCCTGGGAACTGGATACCAAACTGGAAATTGCGATGGACGCCCTTAGAACACCTGATGGTGATAAAAAAATAGGTATTCTGTCCGGTGGGGAAAGAAGACGAGTCGCATTATGCCGTTTGTTACTTCAGGAACCGGATGTGTTATTGTTAGATGAGCCGACCAACCATTTAGATGCCGAATCGGTGCATTGGTTAGAACATCATCTGGCTCAATATAAAGGAACTGTTATTGCTGTAACGCACGATAGATACTTTTTAGATAATGTAGCAGGATGGATTTTAGAATTAGATAGAGGAGAAGGCATCCCCTGGAAAGGAAACTACTCATCTTGGCTGGACCAGAAGTCCAAACGGATGGCACAGGAAGGAAAAACAGCATCGAAACGTCAGAAAACATTGGAGCGAGAACTGGAATGGGTTCGTCAGGGAGTAAAGGGTCGTCAGACCAAGCAAAAGGCACGTTTGAAGAATTACGATAAATTAATGAGTCAGGACCAGAAGCAACTGGACGAAAAACTTGAGATTTACATCCCTAATGGTCCCAGACTTGGAACCAATGTTATCGAAGCGGTTCATGTTAGCAAGGGCTTTGAGGATAAGTTACTTTATGACGATCTGAACTTCAAATTGCCGCAGGCAGGAATTGTTGGTATCATAGGGCCCAATGGAGCAGGTAAAACAACCATTTTTAAAATGATCATGGGAGAGCTTAAACCTGATGGTGGTGAGTTTAAAGTTGGTGAAACTGCCAAGATTGCTTATGTAGATCAGGCACATTCCAATATCGATCAGGAAAAGAGTATTTGGCAAAATTTTAGTGATGAGCAGGAGCTGGTCATGATGGGAGGAAAGCAAGTCAATTCCCGTGCCTATTTAAGCCGATTTAATTTTAGCGGAAGCGAACAAAACAAGAAAGTAAAATTGCTTTCCGGAGGAGAACGTAACCGTTTACACCTCGCTATGACACTTAAGGAAGAAGGTAATGTATTACTTTTAGACGAGCCAACTAACGACCTTGATGTGAACACATTACGTGCTTTGGAAGAAGGACTTGAGAATTTCGCAGGATGTGCAGTTGTGATCAGTCACGACAGATGGTTCTTAGACAGGATCTGTACACACATTTTAGCCTTTGAAGGCAATTCACAGGTCTATTTCTTTGAAGGTGGGTTTACCGATTACGAAGAGAATAAAAAACAACGTCTTGGAGGTGA
>CBDUIO010000021.1:0-16640 GCA_965367355.1 uncultured Flavobacteriaceae bacterium | reverse complement strand
TGGTCATCATATTTTTTGTTCAAACAGTCACTCAATTTTTATTACACTGGTTTGCGTTCAAGTATAAAGGAGAAAAAGGAAGAAAGGCTTTATTCTTTGCCGATAATAATACATTGGAAGCCGTATGGACTATTATACCTGTTATTACATTGGCAGGATTAATTATTTATGGATTATTTACCTGGAACGACATTATGAATGTCAGTGAAGATGAAGACACTCTGGTTATTGAGTTGTATGCTCAGCAATTCAATTGGAAAGCTAGATATGCAGGAGCCGATAATACATTGGGGAAGGCTAATGTTAGATTGATTGATATCGATAAGGCAAATATATTGGGAATAGATGAATCTGATCCTAATGCACAGGATGATGTGATCACAACAGAGCTTCATCTGCCGGTTAATCGTCCGGTCATCTTCAAAATGAGATCTCAAGATGTATTGCATTCTGCTTATATGCCTCATTTTAGAGCCCAGATGAACTGTGTTCCGGGAATGATAACTCAGTTTGGATTTACACCAACGATTACTACAAGTGAGATGCGGCAGAACCCGGATATGATCAAGAAAGTAGAGAATATTAATAATATAAGAATTGAAAAAAGTAAGGATTTAGCGGCAAAAGGCGAAGAGGCTTTAGACCCTTATGAATTTGATTATTTATTGTTATGTAATAAGATTTGCGGTAAATCGCATTATAATATGCAAATGAAAATTATAGTTGAAACACAGGAAGAATATGATGCATGGATAAATGAACAGACGGTTTTTGCAAATTCATTGTTAAAATAAAAATGCTAAAATAAAAGATTAAGATTATGTCAGAACATACAGATACACTTGCGCACGAAGAGGATCATGGACATCATCATAAGGAAACTTTTGTAACTAAATACATATTTAGTCAGGACCATAAAATGATTGCCAAGCAGTATTTAATTACTGGAACTATTATGGGAATCATTGGGGTAATGATGTCCTTAATGTTTCGATTGCAACTTGCATGGCCTGAAAAGCCAAATGTAATATTTGAAGCCCTTTTAGGGAAATGGGCTCCGGACGGAGTTATGGATGCTGATATATACCTGGCGTTAGTGACCATTCATGGAACTATAATGGTATTCTTTGTTTTAACTGCAGGATTGAGTGGTACATTCAGTAACCTTTTAATTCCATTACAGATTGGTGCTCGTGATATGGCATCCGGATTTTTAAACATGGTTTCTTATTGGTTATTCTTTGTTTCCAGTGTAATTATGGTAGTGTCCCTTTTTGTTGAAGCAGGACCAGCAGCTGCAGGATGGACCATATATCCGCCCTTAAGCGCATTGCCATTGGCTCAGGGAGGGTCAGGAATGGGAATGACTCTGTGGTTGGTTTCAATGGCTATATTCATTGCTTCCTCCTTGTTAGGCTCATTGAATTATATTGTAACTGTAATTAATTTGAGAACAAAAGGAATGTCCATGACACGATTACCATTGACAATTTGGGCTTTCTTTGTAACTGCAATAATCGGGGTAATTTCGTTTCCTGTATTGTTGTCTGCAGCTTTATTGCTGATAATGGATAGAAGTTTTGGAACATCGTTTTTCCTGTCAGATATATTTATTCAAGGAGAGGTATTGCATTATCAGGGAGGTTCTCCAGTATTGTTTGAGCACCTTTTTTGGTTCTTAGGTCACCCGGAGGTTTATATAGTATTGTTACCTGCTCTGGGAATCACTTCGGAGATCATAGCAACAAATTCACGTAAACCAATTTTTGGATATCGTGCCATGGTAGCATCTATCTTGGCAATTGCATTCTTATCAACAATTGTCTGGGGACACCATATGTTTGTTTCCGGAATGAATCCGTTCTTAGGTTCTGTGTTTACATTCACAACCTTACTTATTGCCATTCCATCTGCTGTTAAAGCATTTAATTATATAACGACTTTATGGAAAGGTAACTTACAATTAAATCCGGCTATGTTGTTTTCCATTGGATTGGTGTCAACATTTATAACCGGTGGTCTTACAGGAATAATTCTTGGGGATAGTGCTCTGGATATTAATGTTCATGATACTTATTTTGTTGTTGCTCACTTCCATTTGGTGATGGGAATTTCTGCTTTGTACGGAATGTTTGCCGGTATTTACCACTGGTTCCCTAAACTATTTGGCAGAATGCTTAACAAGAATTTAGGATATATCCATTTTTGGGTAACGGCAATTAGTGCGTATGGCGTCTTTTTCCCAATGCACTTTATTGGTATGGCAGGATTACCAAGACGATATTACACGAATTCAGCCTTCCCTTTATTTGACGATCTCGCCAATGTGAATGTTGTCATTTCAATATTTGCTATTGTAGGAGGTGCATTTCAACTGGTATTCCTTTGGAATTTCTTTTATAGCATATTCTATGGAGAAAAAGCAACTCAAAATCCGTGGAAATCAAATACACTTGAGTGGACTGCGCCTGTTGAACATATACATGGCAATTGGCCGGGAGCAATTCCAAGCGTACATCGTTGGGCATATGACTATAGTAAACCGGGTCATGATGAAGATTTTGTGCCTCAAATAGTACCTTTAAAAGAAGGCGAAGAGGAACTTCAGCATTAAAATAAGGTAACATTTATACTAAATAATAAGAGGCTCATCATAGCGATGAGCCTTATTTTTGCCATAATTTTAAGAGGTCAGAAGTATTTTTTTTAAAAAAACTTAAAAAAATTCGGTGAAATACAAAAAAATCCGTTAAATTGCACAATATTTTGGATGAACTGTTTTCAGTGAAAACTTTTTCTGACTAAATATTAATATTATTAACAGAATAAATAAAGCCTTAAAATTACCTAAATCTAATTTGACCTATTATGAAAAAAAGTCTTTTATCAAAGCATGCCATAATACATAGATTATTAGTTCTATTATTTCTTTGGGTACCATTATTAGTGGTAGCTCAATGTCCTACCATACCAGACTCAAATCCGGTTATTTGTGATGCCAGTGGCTTCACTTTTGCCGATCTCAATGCTTATGCTGTAGATCAGGGCAATGGAATTGTTTGGTACGATTCTCCAACAGGAGGGAGTCCATACTCATCAACACAATTGGTGAGGCAATTGACTTACTATGCCGGAGACAATACTGGAACTTGTACGCCAAGATCATCTATTACTATAGATTTTGTTGTCAATCCATCTGGTCAAAACCTTGATGGAATTTTCTGTAACAACGAGAATCCAACAATTCAGCTTTATATCGATCAGGTTTTACAGCCAAATGTACCACCTGGAGGATCTGTCCTGGTTTATACAAATAATAATTTGACAACATTAGCAAACCCATCGGATCCAATTCCGGGTGGAGCTACAAATTATTTTATAGTATTCGTTGATAACGGAGGTTGTAGGAGTCAAATCGAGCCTGGAAGTACAGCTGTATTTGATGCTCCTGAAGATCCGACACCTCAAAATCCGCAAGAATTTTGCTCAGATGCAAATCCAACTGTGAATGAATTAGACCCGGGCACAACAAGCAGTTTTAGCTGGTATCAAAATGTAGATGGTTCTGGTGAACCTATTCTGCCGGCTTTAGCTCTTTCCACACCTTTGGTTGATGGAAGCACGTATTACGTTCAAATTAATGATATCTTTTGTGTGAGTAATGCTGTTCCGGTAACAGTTAGTATAAATATTCCACCTGAACCGGGGGCATCAGCAACTCTAGAATATTGTGAAGATAATATTCCAACATCCGATTTTAATTTATTTGATGAATTAACAGGATCTCCGGATACAACCGGGACCTGGACCGGACCCTTACCTACATCAAACGGACATTTGGGTACGGTTAATATTTCAAGTTTAACAACACCGGGTTCCTATGTATTTACATATTCATTGGGTGCTGTTGGAGTTTGTCCTGAATCGTCTTCAACTGTAACAATAATTATAAGAGAGATATTAAGTTCAGGAATACCTTCAGCTAATAATCCGGCATCTTTTTGTGAAGTAGATCTCCCATCAGGTTTTGACCTTTTCTCATTGCTAGATAATGAAGATCCGGGAGGACTTTGGACTCAAGGTCTTACAAGTTCAGATGCGGCTGTGTCGTCTCCAATAGACCTAACAGGATTCGCACCTGGAACCTATGATTTTACATATTCTCAAAATGTTAATCCAAATCCGTGTCCTGAGGAGTCTACAACAGTTCAGGTGATCGTTCTTGCTGATCCAAACGCGGGAATAGCTGTAAATCAGGTATTTTGTGAGAATGATTTAGCTGCAAATTCACCTTTTGATCTGTTTGATGCTTTAGATGGATCCCAGGATAACAATTCGGGAATCTGGACAGATTCTGGAGGAGCGACGGTAACAAATCCAATTGATATATCCGGATTTACAATTGCAGACAGCCCATATACATATACTTATACTATTGATAACGGAACTTGTTTCGATACTGAAGATATTACCATAACTGTTGAACCAGCACCGGAATCTGGTACTGCCAATCCGGATGCAGAAATCTGTGTAGCCGATATAACCAGTGGTCAGACTTTCGATCTTTTTGATCTTCTTGAAGGAGAAGACCAATCAGGAGTCTGGAGTGATGATTCATCATCTGGTGCACTAACAGGTAATTTGGTGACAATAGACGGTTTAGCTACTGGTACTTACGATTTCACTTTTGATGTAAATGCTATAGGAACCTGTGATGATGTTTTGGTAACCGTTAGTATAATTATTAATGACACACCAACTCCAACAGGGTTAGCAACTCAGTCATTTTGTGACTCAGCTACCGTTGCAGATTTGTCTGCTACCGGGAATAACATATTGTGGTATAATGATGCAACAGGAGGAACTGCTTTAGGATCAACTGATGCATTAGTAGATGGAGAAAACTATTTTGCAACTCAAACAGATGCAACTACAGGATGTGAATCTTCTGTTCGTTTAGAAGTAAATGTGATCATAAATCAATCACCTAATTCTGGATCACCTAATTCAACTCCGTTAACTGTATGTGATAACAATACGGGAGTAGATCTTTTTAATGGTTTGGATGGAAGCCAGGACGCGACAGGAACATGGGATGATACAGACAGTACCGGAGCTTTAACAGGCAACATATTTGATGCTTCATTGGTAAGTGCGGGATCTTATTCTTTTACTTATACTGTGACAGGTAATCCGCCTTGTGTAGATTCAAGTACTATAATTTCTGTGACTGTGGAAGAAACCGTTTTTGCAGGGACCGATGCGACACTTGATGTCTGCAGTGATAGCGGAACAGTTGATTTACTTTCATTATTAGGAGGTGCAGATGCCGGTGGAACATGGTCGCCTTCATTGACAAGTGGAACGAATATTTTTGATCCTACAAGTGATTCTTCTGGCACCTATACATATACATTAACTAATTCTTGCAGCACAGATAGCAGCGATATAGTTATAACTGTTACTCAGGCTCCAAATGCAGGAAGCGATGCGACAGCAGATCTTTGCGTAGTTAATGGAATTATTGATTTAACGACATATTTAGGGGGAACACCGGATACGAATGGTACTTGGTCACCTCTTTTAACTAGCGGAACAAATGATTTCGATCCTACAGTAGATTCTGCAGGTATTTATACTTACACTGTTTCGGCAATCTCACCTTGTACTACAGACGCCAGTGCTCAATTAACCGTAACAATAAGTGACAGCACAGCTCCTGTAGTTGTTGAACCTAATATGGTATTTTGTTTAAGTGAGAATCCAACAGTTTCCGATTTAGATAGTGCAGTATCAGGAGATTCTATTAGTTGGTATGATGATGAAACCAGCACCACTCCTTTAGATCCAACAGATATCTTGCTTGATGGTGATGACTATTTTGCTACTCAAACTAGCGGTTCAGGTTGTGAATCATCACAACGCGTAGAAGTTAATGTAACAATTAATGATACGCCTACACCAACGCTGGCTTCAGAAGGCGATGAATTTTGTATAAGTGACAGGCCTACTTTATTTGAATTAACAGCTAACATCCTTGAATATGACTCAAGTACTAATAATATTACATGGTATGATTCTGAAACCGGAGGTGCTGTTTTAAGTAGCTCCACCCTTTTAGAGCATGAAACCTACTATTATGCTACATTATTTGATCCATCAACCGGTTGTGAAAGCAGATACAGATTACCTGTTTTGGCAGACCTTACAGCTTGTGGAGCTGTGGTTTTCCCTGATGGATTCTCACCAAATGGAGATGGCGTCAATGACAGATATGAAGTAGAAAACCTTGCATTTTTGCATCCGGACTTCGTGTTAGAGATTTATAACAGATATGGAAACCTGGTTTATGTCGGTAAAGCTGGTACTCAGCTATTCGATGGAACGTCCAATCAATCCAGACTGGTAACAAAAGGAGATCTCCCTGTAGGAGTATATTTCTATGTCGTGAATTTTAATGACGGTACTAAGTCTAAACAAGGACGAATATATCTAAGTAGATAATTTAAAGCATTAAGAAAATAACATTTAAGAAAATGAAAAAAATATATAGTTCTCAAATCTTAATGACACTTGCCCTAATGCTACTCGCGTTTAATGGCTTTAGTCAACAAGACCCTCAGTATACACAGTATATGTATAATATGAGTGTTATAAATCCTGCTTATGCAACTGCCGAAGAAGGCATTTTAAATATTGGTGGTTTATACAGAGCGCAATGGGTTGGCATAAATGGCGGACCTAGGACAGGAACATTTTTTGCGCATACGCCTATTAATGATAAAATTGAAGTTGGAATCTCCTTTGTGAATGATAATATTGGAGATGTTGTAAGTGAAAATAATCTATACGCAGATTTCGCATATATTCTTCAGGTAGATGAAAAAAGTAAATTGTCACTGGGTATAAAAGCGGGAGTAACTCTATTTAATACTGATTTTTCCGGGTTCAATCTGCAATCAGGAGATGTTAGTACAGACATTGCATTTAATGAAAACATCAATAAATCGTTTCCTAATTTAGGAATTGGCGGTTTTTATTTCGGAGAAAACTATTATGCAGGATTGTCAATTCCTAATTTATTGACAACCAAACATTTGGAATCTGAGAATGGTATCAAATCAACAGGAGTTCAGGATATCCATTTCTTTTTAACCGGTGGTTACGTATTTGATTTTATAAACGATCTAAAGTTAAAACCTGCTGTAATGATTCGTGGAGTCAAAGGAGCGCCTTTGGCGGTAGATCTAACAGCTAATGTGCTGATAAATCAAAAATTAGAGGCCGGAATTGGTTACCGACTTGATGATTCTGTGAGTGCCTTGGTGAATTTCAGAGTGCGTCCCGACCTTCGTATAGGGTATGCCTTTGATTATACAACATCAAATTTAAGTAGCTATAATTCTGGATCACATGAACTTTTTGTACTATTTGATGTAGATCTATTTGGACTACAAAATAAATACGACCGTTCACCTAGATTCTTCTAAACTAATATTAATAATTATGAAAAAACAGATATATATTTTTATAACAATGATGTTAGTTAGTGCTGCAATAAGCGCTCAAGATGCTAACATAAAAAAAGCGAATAAGCTATTTAGTTTGAAGGCTTTTAGTGAAGCAGCCAGATTATACGAGACAACAGATAATTTATCACAGGAAGCACTTCAGAATTTAGGGGACTGCTATTTCTATAATTCTGATATGAAAAAAGCTGCAGATACATACAAGCAATTAATTACTAAGTTTGGAATTATTAAAGACAAAGAAGCTTTATTCAGATATGGTCAAGCCTTAAAAGGGATTAATGACTATGAAAGGTCTGATATTGTTCTGGGTAATTATTTTGGTGAAGATAGAGATACAGATGCATTTATTGAAGATATAACCAAAAACACACCGCACGTTTTTACCTTGTCAGATTTAAAAACTGTAGTGGGTCACAATGATTTTGGAGTATATTTTTATGGCGATGACAAAGTTACATTTGCTTCAGACCGAAATACTGACAAGCCTATCTATTCTTGGAATAACAAACCATATCTTGATCTATATAGTGCAACCATGACCGATACTGGAGAATTTACAAATGTGACAGCATTTCCACCTCAAATAAATACTGATACACATGAAAGTAACGCAGTTATTTCAAAGGATGGAAAAACCATGTTCTTCAACAGAAACAGCACAAAAAGAGTAAAAGCTGATGGTTACAAGGTGGCAAATATTAAAATCTATAAGGCTGAATTGGTCAATGATGTTTGGTCTAATATTCATCCGCTTCCATTCACCAGTAATGAATATAACACAGAGCATCCAACCGTAAGTAAGGATGGAAGAACCATGTATTTTGCCAGTGATATGCCAGGAGGATATGGTAGTTTTGATATTTATAAAGTGGCCATAAACCAGGATGGTACTTTTGGTGAACCAGAAAATCTTGGTCCAAATGTTAACACCAGCCAAAGAGAACAATTTCCTTTTATAAGTGAAATCAATGTGCTTTACTTTGCCTCTAACGGGCACCAGGGATTTGGTGGATTGGATATTTTTAGGTGTGAATCTGTAAATGGTGAATTTATAAAAGCTCTTAACATAGGACAAGTAGCAAATAGCAATCTCGATGATTTTGGATTTGTAGTAAATGAAAAAAAGAATTTTGGCTATTTCACCTCGAACAGATCCGGGAAAGACAAGAACTACAGATTCAATCGGGAAGAGAATATATTAACAAAATATCAGGTTAGTGGATTAGTCCAGGATAAGAACAGTAAAGAGTTATTGCCCGGATCTTTGGTAACCTTATTTGATGATTTCGGGAATGTGCTTCAGGATACTATTGTAAAAGATGACGCATTTTATATATTCAAAATAGAACCAAACAAAAAATATAAAGTAAGAGGTACACGAAAATTATACATTCCTTATGATGTGGAATTCTCTACAGACAGTGAAGGAAAGATAAGTCATAATATTTATTTGATGATGGAATCATATGCCGATGCAGAAGAAAAAGTTAAGGAGAATGAAGCAGGAGCTGTTCAGGTAGATCTTGAAAAGATTTTCTTTGATTTCAATAAATGGGATATCAGACCAGATGCAGCTGAAACATTACAGACATTAGTAGATCTGATGAAGAAGTATCCTGAAATGGAAGTTGAGGTCTCGGCACATACAGATGCCAGAGGACCAGACGAGTATAATTTAAACTTATCTAAAAAACGAGCCGCATCAACCTTGGATTATTTGGTTAGTCAGGGAATTGAAAAGGAACGTTTAAAAAGTATTGGATATGGAGAAATGCAGCCTTTAAACAAGTGTGTTAAAGAAGGTATTTGTACCGATGAGGAATATGATATTAACAGACGATGTGAGTTTACATTATTGAACTAGCTATTAATCAATTTAAAGAAAGCCTTTCTAAATTTTAGAAAGGCTTTTTCTTTATATTTGCTTATACTGAAATTATTTCAGTAGCTTTTGAATAAGATTTGCAGAGTTTTATGAATGATAATTTAGATCCTAGCAGCGATAATTTCTCACCAGAAGAAATAGAAGTTGAAAAAAAATTAAGACCCTTATCCTTCGATGATTTTAACGGTCAGGAGCAGATATTGGATAACCTTAAAGTTTTTGTACAGGCTGCAAATTTACGAAGCGAAGCACTTGACCATACATTATTTCATGGTCCGCCGGGTTTGGGTAAAACAACTTTGGCTTATATACTATCAAATGAATTGAATGTTGGTATAAAAGTGACTTCAGGCCCTGTGCTTGATAAGCCAGGTGATCTTGCCGGGTTGCTTACTAATCTTGAAGAGAGAGATGTATTATTTATTGATGAAATTCATCGGTTAAGCCCGATTGTCGAGGAATATTTATACTCTGCCATGGAAGATTATAAAATTGACATCATGATTGAATCCGGACCAAATGCAAGAACGGTTCAAATCAATTTAAGTCCTTTTACATTAATTGGTGCTACAACGAGATCCGGATTATTGACCGCTCCTATGAGAGCTCGATTTGGAATAAGTAGCAGATTACAATATTATGATACAGATCTTTTAACCACAATCGTTCAAAGGAGTGCAAAAATTCTTGACGTGCCAATTTCTATGGAAGCTTCTATTGAAATTGCAGGCAGAAGCAGAGGAACTCCTAGAATAGCAAATGCTTTATTGAGAAGAGTCAGGGATTTTGCTCAAATTAAAGGAGATGGAAATATCGATATAAAAATAGCAAAATATGCGTTATCGGCTTTAAACGTGGATGCTTATGGATTGGATGAAATGGACAACAAAATCCTTTCAACGATTATTGATAAGTTTAAAGGAGGACCTGTTGGAATTACAACTTTGGCAACGGCAGTTAGTGAGAGTGCTGAAACCATAGAAGAAGTATACGAGCCTTTCTTGATACAGCAAGGGTTTATAATGCGCACACCTCGTGGCAGAGAAGTGACTGAATTGGCCTATCAACACCTTGGTAAAATCAAAGGGGGAATTCAGGGAGGACTTTTTTAATATTAAAATATTTAATTATGGGACTATTTAAAAAAGAACCTAAAATTCCGGAAAATATTTTCATTAAAGGCAAGCAATTAAAATGTAGAATTTGTGACAATGCAACTTTTCACAAAAGAAATGCTCAATTAAATACAGCAGCATTATCCTTTTTAGATCTCGATTGGGCTAATAAATCTGCGACTTGTTATGTGTGTTCAAAATGTACACATATAGATTGGTTTTTGGAAGAGAATTAATTTGAATATCAAACAAAAACATACAAATCTTATAAAAACCGAAGCCAAACGCCTCGGTTTTTTATCATGTGGCATAAGTAAAGCAGAGTTTCTTGAAAATGAAGCGCCAAGATTAGAAAAATGGTTGAATAATAATATGCATGGAGAAATGCAATACATGGAAAATCATTTTGATAAAAGACTGGACCCTACTAAACTCGTTGAAGGTTCAAAAAGTGTGATTTCTCTTCTTTTAAATTATTACCCGGCTCAAGAGCAAAAAGATAAAACAGCACCTAAGATCAGTAAATATGCCTATGGCAAAGATTATCATTTTGTTATAAAAGAGAAATTAAAAGATCTCATGGATTTTATTCAGGAAGAGATTGGAGACGTTCATGGTCGGGCGTTTGTGGATTCGGCTCCTGTACTCGATAAGGCCTGGGCTGCCAGATCTGGATTAGGCTGGATTGGTAAGAACAGCAATTTATTGACGCAGCAAGTAGGTTCTTTCTATTTTATAGCCGAATTAATTGTTGATCTGGAATTAGAATATGATTCACTTGTAACAGATCATTGTGGCAGCTGTACAGCCTGTTTAGACGCTTGCCCCACAAAAGCAATAGTGGAACCATTTGTTGTTGATGGCAGTAAGTGCATATCTTATTTTACCATTGAATTAAAAGATAATATTCCTGCAGGATTTAAAGGAAAATTTGATAACTGGATGTTTGGTTGTGACATTTGTCAGGACGTTTGTCCATGGAACAGGTTTTCTAAGCCACACAGAGAACCATTGTTTGATCCGCATCCTGACTTACTGGAAATGACCTTGAAAGACTGGGAAGAAATTACAGAAGACGTTTTCAGAAAAGTCTTTAAAAACTCCGCAGTTAAAAGAACTAAATTTTCCGGGTTAAAAAGAAATATAAATTTCCTAAAAACTAGCAGTTAAAAATTAGTATTCATACCTTTGATTATCTAAAAATCACCACAAAATGAGTACTACCAGTAAACGTCGAGAGGCGTTATTATACCACTCCAAACCAACTCCCGGAAAAATTGAAGTAGTCCCAACAAAAAAATATGCAACCCAAAGGGACTTATCATTGGCATATTCTCCTGGTGTAGCGGTACCATGTTTAGAGATTGCCGATAATGTTGATGACGTTTATAAATATACGACTAAGGGTAATCTTGTTGCTGTAATATCTAATGGAACAGCAGTTCTTGGACTTGGAAATATAGGTCCGGAAGCTGCAAAACCAGTCATGGAAGGTAAAGGCTTACTCTTTAAAATATTTGCAGATATAGATGTTTTTGATATTGAAGTAGATACAGAAAATGTTGAAGAATTTATTCAAACTGTAAAGATGATTGCTCCAACTTTTGGAGGGATAAATCTGGAAGACATCAAAGCACCCGAAGCTTTTGAAATCGAAAGGCGATTGAAAGAAGAATTGGATATTCCGGTAATGCATGATGACCAGCATGGAACTGCAATAATTTCTGCTGCGGCATTATTGAATGCTGTTGAATTAGCCGAAAAAAAGATTGAAGATGTAAAAATTGTAATAAGTGGTGCCGGAGCAGCTGCCATATCTTGTTCTCGCTTATACCAAGCCTTTGGTGCTCAGCGTGAAAATATGGTTATGCTGGATAGTAAAGGAGTAATAAGACAGGACAGAGATAACTTATCATCAGAAAAAGCAGAGTTTGCGACACACAGGAAAATAGACACTCTTGATGAGGCCATGAAAAATGCTGATGTTTTTATTGGTCTTTCTAAGGCTGATCTTGTAACTCCTAAGATGCTTAAATCTATGGCGAAAAATCCGATTGTTTTTGCCATGGCTAACCCAGATCCGGAAATAAAATACCAACTAGCGGTTGATACCCGTGATGACATTATCATGGCAACCGGCAGAAGTGATCATCCCAATCAAGTGAATAATGTGCTTGGATTTCCTTTCATTTTCAGAGGTGCACTTGATGTAAGGGCAACCAAAATTAATGAAGCCATGAAAATGGCAGCGGTTAAAGCTTTGGCAGATCTAGCAAAAGATCCTGTTCCTGAGCAAGTGAATATAGCCTATGGAGAAACAAAGCTAACATTTGGTAAGGAATACATCATACCTAAGCCATTTGATCCAAGATTAATTGGTACAGTTCCACCCGCTGTTGCAAGAGCTGCTATGGAAAGTGGTGTAGCAAAAGAACCTATTAAAAATTGGAAGAAATACGAAGAGGAATTATTTGACCGTCTTGGTCATGACAATAAATTGGTTAGGCTATTGCATAATCGCGCAAAAAATAATCCTAAGCGAGTTGTTTTTGCCGAGGCAGACCACCTTTCTGTTTTAAAAGCAGCTCAAATTGCACATGATGAAGGTATTGCACATCCAATTCTATTAGGCAGACACGACCAAATAGAAAAGCTAATGGAAGAAATTGAATTCCATGCAGATGTAATGATTATCGATCCTAAATCGGATATGGAACTGGAACGTAAAAACAGATATGCTAAATCTTATTGGGAAAGTAGAAAACGAAGGGGCATTACACTGCTTTCCGCTCAAAAATTAATGAGGGAAAGAAATTATTTTGCTGCCATGATGGTAAATGAAGGAGATGCAGACGCAATAATCTCCGGATATTCTCAAAATTATCCTTCAGTAGTAAAACCAATGATTGAGCTTATAGGTAAATCAGAAGGCGTTACACGAATTGCAGCGACAAACCTTATGATCACACAAAGAGGGCCTATGTTTTTGAGTGATACATCTATTAATATTGATCCTAATGCAGAAGATCTGGCGAAAATTGCAAATATGACCGCAAATGCTGTTAGAATGTTTGGATTAGAACCAATTGTGGCTATGGTATCCTATGCAAACTTTGGCTCCTCTAAGCATCCTCACTCTTCTAAAGTTAGAGAAGCTGTGTCCTATTTACATAAAAATAATCCAGATCTTATTGTGGATGGTGAATTACAAACAGATTTTGCACTTAATAGTGAATTACTTAAAGAAATATTTCCTTTTTCAAAATTGGTAGGCAAAAAAGTAAATACTTTAATTTTTCCAAACTTAGATGCTGCTAACATTACCTATAAATTACTCAAGGAATTGAATAAGGCTGAATCAATTGGGCCAATCATTATGGGTATGAAAAAATCTGTTCACATTTTGCAATTAGGTGCCAGTGTTGATGAAATTGTGAACATGACGGCAATTGCCGTGGTCGATGCTCAAAAAAAGGCGAAAAGGACAAGTAACTAAGGGCTTTATAAATACTTGTTATGAAAATAATTTTATTACATTTGGAAAGCTAACTTAACAACATTAATGATTACACATATTCAGGGAAAACTGGTTGAAAAAAACCCAACAGATGTGGTTATTGATTGTAATGGTATTGGTTATTTGCTAAACATTTCGCTGCACACTTTTTCCCAGTTACCGGACAAGGAAAACATTAAGCTTTATACGCATCTACAAGTAAAAGAAGATTCTCATACTTTATTTGGCTTTTCAAGTTTGGCTGAACGAGAGATATTTAGGTTGTTGATCTCGGTAAGTGGTATTGGAGCAAGTACAGCGAGAACTATGTTATCTGCACTAACCCCTAAACAGGTAAGAGAAGGAATTGCTACCGAAAATACAGCTTTAATACAGTCTATTAAAGGAATTGGATTAAAAACGGCACAGCGTACAATTATTGAATTGAAAGATAAAATATTAAAAGTGTACGATATAGATGAAGTTTCGGTTTCTCAGGACAATACTGCAAAGGATGAAGCGTTATCAGCATTAGAGGTTTTAGGCTTTAATAAAAAACAGGCAGAACGTGTTATAGATAAGTTTGTTGCTTCTCAACCTCAGGCGAATGTAGAAACAATTATCAAAGAAGCTTTAAAAAGTTTATAAATAATTTTGACTCGTAAAACTAACCATATATTTTATAATTCATTAAAGGTCATTATTCTATTTGGATTAATGATTTTCTCATTTAAGGGATTTGCACAGGAGACTGAGCCGGCTGAACAAGATTCTACTAAAACAGGATATAGCTTAGGCAAGATCGAAATGCCGAATCCTGGCAGCATTGTTTCTAAATATACTTATGATCCTGCTACCGACAGATATTTTTACACAGAGTCTGTTGGTGAATTTAATATTAATTACCCCATTATTCTTACGCCTCAAGAATACGAAGACCTCGTTACAAGAGAAAATCTACGATCTTATTATAAAGAAAAAATCGATGCTTTCGATGGAAAGAAGGAAGGCTCAGAGGACGATCAAAAAAATCTTCTGCCCGAGTTTTATGTCAATTCTAATTTCTTCGAATCAATATTTGGAGGGAATACTATTGAAGTCATTCCTCAAGGTTCTGTAGAGATGGATCTGGGAGTGATTTTTACAAGAAATGACAACCCTGCATTTTCACCAAGAAACAGAAGGAATTTCACCTTTGATTTTGATCAAAGAATCAGCTTAAGTCTACTTGGTAAAGTAGGAACTAAATTGCAAGTCAACGCTAACTACGACACCCAATCAACTTTCGACTTCCAGAATTTGATCAAGTTGGAATACACCCCTACAGAAGATGATATTCTGCAAAAAATTGAAGTTGGTAATGTTAACATGCCACTTAATAGTTCGCTTATTACCGGAGCACAGAGTTTATTTGGGGTAAAAACCCAGCTTCAATTTGGAAAAACTACTGTAACAGCCGTATTCTCAGAACAACAATCGCAAACCAGAAATGTAGTTGCTCAAGGCGGTGGAACTCTGGAAGAATTCACTGTATTTTCGAGGGATTACGATGAAAACAGGCACTATTTTCTGGCGCATTATTTTAGAGACACCTATGATAATTCCTTAACTAATTACCCGTTTTTAAATACAAATGTTCAAATAACAAGAGCAGAGGTGTGGATAACCAACAGAGCGAATAGAACAGATAATGTTAGAAATATTGTTGCTATTCAGGATTTGGGTGAATCAAACCCGGAAAATGTAAGTTCCGGAGTAAATATATCGAGCGGGCCAAATGCATTTCCGGATAATGGTAATAATGGTTTTGATCCCTTTACAATTGGGTCAGGATCAGTTTTAACAAATGCCATAAGGGATATTGCAACTGTCCAGTCCGGATTTGGAAGTTTAAGTTCGAGTGTAAGTGAAGGGGTCGATTTTGTTACTTTGGAAGGCGCAAGAAAATTAACCGAAGGAACAGAATATCGTTTGCATCCTCAATTGGGATATATTTCCCTAAATCAACGATTAAATAATGATGAAATACTGGCAGTCGCGTTTCAGTTTACTGTAGGAGGTCAGGTATATCAGGTAGGAGAATTTGCAAATGATGGCGTGGATGCCACAGATGTCACTACAGATTCAAATGGCGCAATTACATCATTAAATAACAACAACTTGGTATTGAAAATGCTAAAAAGCAGTGTAACTAATGTGAATGAGCCAATTTGGGATTTAATGATGAAAAACATTTATGACACTGGGGCATACCAATTAAGTCAGGATGATTTTACATTAAATATTTTTTATACTGAGACTTCTCCAATTAATTACATCACACCTGTAGGTACAACTCCTTTCCCGGATCAAGGACCAAACCAGACTCCCATAGATGAAATGCCGCTTTTGAGGTTTTTTAATTTTGATAAATTAAATTTCAATAATGACCCTCAATCAAACGGTGATGGGTTTTTCGATTTTGTGCCGGGATTGACAGTTATTACGGAAACCGGAAAGATTATTTTCACTAAAGTAGAACCTTTTGGTGAGTATATTTTTGATAGGTTATCGCTGGGAGGGGAAGATTATGACAATGAATTAACCTATAACGATAACCAAAACAGATATGT
>CBDUIO010000020.1:0-17101 GCA_965367355.1 uncultured Flavobacteriaceae bacterium | reverse complement strand
GCTAAAGTTGAAAGCATCACAGAATTGTTTTCCTGAATTTTTACAGATGTAAACGAACTTTCGTGTTTATGCGAATCGTTATGAACCATTTTACCATGAACTTCATGTTCCGGATTGATTTCTTCCAGTTCCATGAATAACTGACAGCCATTGCAGATACCAACGGATAACGTATCTTCTCGCTTAAAGAAATTCTGCAAAGCTGTATTTGCTTTTTCGTTATATAAAAATGCGCCAGCCCAACCTTTCGCCGAACCTAATACATCGGAATTACTGAATCCTCCAACAGCACCAACAAACTGAATGTCTTCTAATGTTTCGCGACCCGAAATTAAATCAGTCATATGAACATCTTTTACATCAAATCCAGCTAAATACATGGCGTTTGCCATTTCACGTTCGGAATTAGATCCTTTTTCACGAATTATGGCTGCTTTTGGTCGAGATCTCTCTACTGCGCTCGAAATGACAGGTAGTTTACCTGTAAAGTGTTTAGGAAATGTATATTTTAATGGCTGATTTTTATAGTTTTTGTAACGTTCCTCAGCTAAATTATTAGCTGTTTGTTTTTGGTCGAGTAGGAAAGAGGTTTTGTACCAAACATCTCTTAATCTTGAAACTGTTAAGGTAAATACTTCAGCTTGATTGATGATGCTTAGCACATCACTTGACGTTACTTTTCCTATGTTGAAGAATTCAATATTTGCTTTAGATAAAACGGATTCGATTGAAGCATCTTTTGCCTGAATCACAATACCCGAATTTTCAGAAAACAGGACTTTTATAGAATCTTTCTGATTCAATTTTGTAATATCCAATTCTGCTCCTAAATTGTTATCAGCAAAACACATTTCCAATAGGGTTGTGATCAATCCACCCGAAGCAACATCATGTCCTGCAACTATTTTTTCATCTTTGATTAATTTCTGAATGGTATTGAAAACCGTTTTTACATAAGCAGCACTTTTTACTTTTGGTGTGTTGCTTCCTATCTTGTTCATGATTTGAGCAAATGAACTGCCTCCTAATTTAAAATCATCTTGCGAAATGTTTATATAATAAATATCTCCTTGATTTCTTTTGAAAACTGGCTCAACTACATTCGAAATATTGTCGCAATTTGCAGCTGCAGAAATAATGACTGTACCAGGCGCAATTACTTCATCATCTGGATATTTCTGCTTCATAGACAATGAATCTTTTCCTGTCGGAACATTGATTCCTAAATCGATGGCAAATTCTGAAACGGCTTCAACCGCTTCGTATAAACGGGCATCTTCGCCTTCATTTTTACAAGGCCACATCCAGTTGGCAGATAAGGAAACACTTTTTAAGCCATTTTTTAAAGGTGCCCAAATAATGTTGGTTAACGATTCTGTTATCGAGTTTCTACTCCCGGCAACAGGATCGATCAATCCTGAAACTGGTGAATGACCAATGGATGTTGCAATTCCTTCTTTTCCTTTATAATCCAAAGCCATCACACCTACATTATTCAACGGAATCTGTAAAGAACCAATACATTGTTGTTTGGCTACTTTTCCGCCAACACATCGGTCAACTTTATTTGTTAGCCAATCTTTGCAGGCAACAGCTTCCAATTGTAAAACTTGATCTAAATAGGTGTGGAATTTATTTGGGTTATAGGAAATGCCTCCATAATTTCTTTTGATTGTGATATCATTCATGATGGTTTTTGGGGAGCTTCCAAACATATCATCAAGCGCTAAATCCATTGGTTTGTCGCCTTTGGTTTTAGATTCAAATGTAAATCTGTAATCACCGGTCACATCACCAACAGTATAGAAAGGAGAACGCTCCCTGTCTGCAATTCTGTGCAAATGATCGATATGGTCTTCAGAAATAACCAATCCCATTCGTTCCTGTGATTCGTTTCCAATGATTTCTTTGGCTGATAAGGTTGGATCACCAATTGGCAATTTGTCTAAATCGATTTTTCCACCGGTTTCCTCTACCAATTCAGATAGACAGTTCAAATGTCCGCCAGCCCCATGATCGTGGATTGAAACAATGAAATTCTCTTCGCTTTCTACCATTCCACGGACAGCATTGGCCGCACGTTTTTGCATTTCCGGATTGGAACGTTGTACTGCATTCAATTCGATTCCGGATTCAAATTCACCAGTATCTGCTGAGGATACAGCAGCTCCACCCATCCCAATTCTGTAGTTTTCGCCACCAAGAATCACAACTTTATCGCCGGTTTTTGGTGTGTCTTTAATGGCTTGATCTGCTTTTCCGTATCCAATGCCTCCAGCCTGCATGATGACTTTATCATAGCCTAATTTTCTTGCTTTTTTATTTGGTGCCGTTGGATGTTTTTCTTCATGTTCAAAAGTTAAAACAGAACCACATATAAGTGGCTGCCCGAATTTGTTACCAAAGTCTGAAGCTCCATTGGATGCTTTTATTAAAATATCGATTGGTGTTTGGTACAACCATTTACGTGCTTTGAATGCTTTTTCCCAAGGCCTGCCCTGAGCGGTGTCGAATAGGTCGTCTTCCAATCGAGAATACGACGTCATGTAAACAGCCGTTCCGGCTAATGGGATAGAACCTTTTCCTCCAGCCAATCTGTCTCTAATTTCGCCACCTGAACCTGTGGCAGCTCCATTAAAGGGCTCCACGGTTGTTGGAAAGTTATGTGTTTCGGCCTTAAGCGAAATAACCGAATCGAATTCCTTTGTTTCATAAAAATCGGGTACATCTGCACGTTTTGGTGCAAATTGCTCCACTCTTGGTCCTTTTACAAAGGCCACATTATCCTTGTAGGCAGATACAATATCGTTATGATTTTGTTTTGAGGTTTCTTTTATGAGTTTAAAAAGTGAGGTTGGTTTTTCTAAACCATCAATAACAAAGGTTCCGTTAAAGATTTTATGTCGACAGTGTTCTGAATTTACCTGTGAAAATCCGAATACTTCGGAATCCGTCAACTTTCGGTTTAATTTCTTTGAAAGATTTTCTAAATATTCAACTTCATCATCACTTAACGATAGTCCTTCTTGCACATTATAACTGGCTATATCATCAATTTCCAATATGGGTTCAGGTTGAATATCAATTGTAAAAATATCTTGATTCAAACCGTTATATTTTTGAGAGAGCATTGGGTCGAAATCGGAAAAATCTTTTGTCACAGCTTGAAATTCTTCAATTCTGATAATTCCTAAGATTGCCATATTTTGGGTGATCTCAACAGCGTTTGTACTCCAGGGTGTGATCATAGCAGCTCGTGGTCCAACAAAAAAAGCATCCAGAGATGCTTGTTCTAATTTTGGCTGGTTGCCAAAAAGCCATATAAGTTTTGAAATAGTTTCAGCGGTTAATTCTTTTGTCGCTTGAACCGCAAATACTTTGTCTTTAAGGTCTCCAAAGAAATGAATCATTGTACGTTGGTGTTGTATGATACTGAAACAAATTCAGAACAAAATTAAAGTGCAAATTTAATCTTTTTGAAGCAAAAGTGCCTTGAAATTTTAAGACTGAACAAGAAGTTATTCACGTTTAATTCACAATTAGAAATACTTCCTAAGAATATTTTTAACGCTTCCATAATAGGAACTGCCAAATAGGTTGAGGTGCACCAGTAAGTAATAAAGCTGATACAATTCTATTCTGATTTTAGTGAATTCATCTTTAGGAATTATTTCATGGTAAGAATCGTAAAATGATTGTCCAAATCCGCCAAATAATTTACTCATGGCTATATCGACTTCACTATGTCCGAAATAGGTTGCAGGATCTATTAAATATGGAGTTCCATCTGAAGCAATTAAATAGTTACCAGACCAAAGATCACCATGTAACAACGAAGATCTGATATTCTTAAAATAAGAAAAGCAAGTGGTTTTCATATACTCTGCTTCAGGAATCTCTGAATCACGCAATAAGCCTTTGGATCTCGCTAATGCCAATTGTGGGTTCAAGCGTTCCTCGAGATAAAAATCATTCCATGTTTTGTGCTTATTGTTGCACTGATGGAGGCTTCCAATGAAGTTATCAACTTCGAATCCAAATTCATCAGATGTCAATTCATGTAATTGAGCCAGTTGTCTTCCGAATAGTTCCATGTCTTTTGAACTTGCACTTTTAGATTCTACATATTCCATCAGAATAAAGGATTCATTTTTAAATGTATCACATGCAATGACTTCTGGAGTTCGGATTGTATTTGTATTCGAAATAGCTTTCAATCCTTTAGCTTCAACTTTAAACATATCTAAAGCCCACGGTTTGCTGTTAACTTTTATAAAGTAACTGTTCTTTCTAGTTTGTATTAAAAAAGCTGTAGAAATATCTCCTCCCGAAACGGATTGTATCGTATTGATATTGAAATCAATTAAGTTTGAAAGATAGTCTGAAAAGTCTTTTGAAAGCATTCCATAAAAATAAAAAAGACCATTTAAAAATGGTCTCTAAAATTTAGTTTTTTGATTATTTATTGCCTAATGAGTTTTTTGGTAACAGATTGATTGCCTTTACTTAATTTAACTAAATAAATTCCTTTGCTTAGATCATTTAAGTCAAGATAATTTTTGTTACTGCTTACTTTATCTATTATCACACTCTTACCTAAGACGTTGAATATTTCAATATTCAGACTTTGATTGGTGTTAATAATTAGCCGGTTTCCTTTTAACGGATTTGGAAAAAACTGAACATTATTTATAGAAAATGTATTAGCACTAAGTGTTTGACTATGCGAACCTAAACCATCAAATGTATCCTGTGGATATTCATCCCATTCATTTGTAACATTAAAATTGGTTGTTGGCCCGGCTACTGTAGACTTACGCCTGTATGTCTTGTTAGAATAAGGATTTGATCCATTGTAATTTCCAAATAAATCAATCAGGGAACCATTTTTAAATAAACCAACAGGATCATCTCCATTAAAAGACATGGCATCTGCGCTGGACAATTGATCTGCCTGAGCTTGTGCCGCTGCAGATGCATCTCCTCTGGCGATCACAAATACATCTTGGTCCGGTATGGTTCCTGTTAATTGTAAAGCACTTCCCCAGGATGTTCCGCTATTAGTATTTCTAGCTAGAGTATAAGATGAAAGACTAATTGAAGCACCAGTAAAATTGGCTATTTCAATAACTTTATTGTTTAAACTTCCTTCAACATATTCAGATATGAATAATTCAGTTGAGGCGCTTCCTGAAGCCAATGTTGTTTCACAATCCTGATTGCTAACGCTCGAGGTATTTCCCGCCGCATCTTTTGCATAAACAGTAAAGCAATAATTAGTTTCACTTGACAATCCAGTTATAGTGAAATTAGTATTTGATGTATTGTAGGTGTTGCTTCCATCAACATAAATATCATACGATGTAACTCCAATATTGTCAAAAGGTTCTGTCCACATCAGATATATAGTGCTGCTTGACGGGTTGGTTGCATTTAAATCTGTAATAGCATCTGGAGCTTGTGTATCTGCGGATGGGTTCCATATCATATTGGCATATTCAGGATGATCCACAAAAGGATTCGCATTACCTTGATAATTGTAAGCAGCATTGTTTCTGTCTATTTCGCTTTGGTCAACGGGATCAATATTATAATGCCAATCGAGAAGCATATTGATTGCCCAGGTTTGGAATACCTGATCTTCTGTTCCGTTAAACATATCAAAGCTGGTATAACCATCAACCGTACTCTCATATCGCGTGGCAAAATATAATAAAGCGCGGGCAATATCTCCTTTAAATTCATCTATTGGCTCAAAAACAGTTCCAGAATATCCACTAATATTACTAGTTCCTACTTTAGAACCATTTAAAGATGTCCAGGAGGCAGAAGCAACTACCCCAAATGGATAAGAACTTCTTCTGTTATTAACATAACCATCAGTTGGAACAACGTGATGAACATCACTTTTCATAGGTTCTGCTTCATTAAACGAGGATTGCGGAACCATATGTTCTCTGTTATAGCAATCATTTTCTGAATCATAATTACCACATTGGGCAACACCATGCGTATAAAAATATGGATCGTTTCCTGCCGGATCTTCAGAATAAAAATCTAAAACAGAACCATCGTTTTCATAATAGTTGTCGGTATGAGTGGTTTCATATGCGTTATATAGGGCATCATAACCCTGGTTAATATGACCAGTAGAAGTAATATTCTTTAGTTCTGTTTTTAACGCATATCCTGATAATCCATTCGCACTATCATAATAGTTTGAAGGAATTTGTGCAAATGATAAAAAAGAGAATAATAAAAAGAAGACTGAGTAAAATTTCTTCATACTAAATTCAGATTATTTTTTTTCTAAAAGCGCCATATAAAATCCGTCAAAACCGGATTGATGAGCTAATATTTTTTTATCTGTTACAAATATAAAATCTTTTCCAGATTCGGATGTTAAAAAATGCTCGACCTGTTCCTGATTTTCAGAAGGTAAAACAGAACATGTAGCATAAACCATTTTTCCTCCGGGTTTTACCATTTTGGAATATTGTTGCAAAACATCTCGCTGAACGTTCTTGATATTATCAATGAATTCGGGTTGTAACTTCCACTTGGCATCAGGATTTCTTCGCATTACACCTAAACCTGAGCAAGGTGCGTCTATTAGAACTCTATCTGCCTTGTCGTATAATTTTTTGATGGGTTTAGTAGATTCAATTACTTTAATATCAATGTTATGAACACCATCTCTTCTTGCTCTTATCTTAAGTTGCTTTAGCTTGCTTTCATAAAGATCCATTGCTACAATCTGACCTTTGTTTTCCATCAAGGAGGCAATATGTAAGGTTTTCCCTCCGGCTCCGGCACATGTGTCAACAACTTTCATACCTGGTTTTACATCCAAAAATTCTGCAACCAATTGTGATGACGCATCCTGAACTTCAAAATATCCCTGCTTAAAGGCATCGGTCATGAAAACATTAGCCCTTTCTTTAAGTTTTAATGCAGATGGATATCCTTTTATGAATTCAG
This sequence comes from uncultured Flavobacteriaceae bacterium, assembly GCA_965367355.1. Classification (GTDB taxonomy): domain Bacteria; phylum Bacteroidota; class Bacteroidia; order Flavobacteriales; family Flavobacteriaceae; genus Site-B1. Next base: position 10,120 of record CBDUIO010000020.1, on the reverse strand, counting down.
TATCTATATTTTCATCAAAAAGTTTTGACTGCAATTCTTCTTTTGTGATTTTTAAAGTGTTAACTCTTAAAATGACATCAGCCTGTTGATTTTGAGCATGAATTTCTTTAGACCAAATAGATTCACCTAATTCTTTAACACCCAATTCATCCATCCAATCCGGAATAGACTCCGCTAATTTTCTGGTCTTTGATAATTCATCAAATCTACCTTTAATACGCCTGGTAGGCGTGTCTTCAAAATATTTCCAGTTAGGTAATTTAATTCCTTTAAGGGTGGCCCAAACTGCAAGTAATCTCCAGGAATTATCTCTTGTAAAAGGCTCTTTTACTTCAGCAATTTCAGCATAAAGGCGTTTCCAGCGAACTATGTCATAAGTTGTTTCGGCTACAAATGCCCGATCCCGAGCTCCCCAGCGTTTGTCTCGTTTTAGCAGTTGCTGAACAACCTTATCGGCATATTGGCCTTCATTAAAGATGAGGTTCAATCCGTCAATGACTGCAAAGCATAAATTCCTGTGTAATCGCATTTTTGTTAATTAAGGGTGCAAAGGTAAGAGATTTGTTTGTATGTTGATTGGTTTATCTGTTTCTTTGTTAGTGGTTTAATCTTTTGATAATGAAATCCAGAATATTACTTTGTTTTTTAGTCATTTTTTCCATGATCTCCTGTAAAATGGAAGAAAAATTCTTTCCGGGAAATATTTCTAAAGCTAAAATTAAAAGGGATTTCTCTAAAGTTGAGGTTAATGCAATTTTATTGGATTCATTGTTAAATGTTAGGGCTTTGGAGATTAAACATGGAGAAATAATAGCTGCTTCCTCCGTAGGAAGCGTATATGTATATGATGAATTAGAAGATGAAATGAGATTGATATGGTTTAGAGATGATGAAAGAGATTCAATAAATCCACCCAATTTTAGATCTCTTGCTTATAATGGATCAGAAGTTTTTACTTTAAATATAGGCAGTCCAACTTTTTTATTTAATGATGGAAAATTAGTCTATCAAGAGAACCACCCAAAAGCTTTTTATGATTCCATGGATTTCTGGAATTACCTGGAAGGAATTGCCATTGGTGATCCTACAGAGGATTGTATGAGTATCATTATTACTCGTGATGGCGGGAATACATGGAATAAAATCGCTTGTGACGATTTGCCGAAAGCTAAAGAAGGTGAAGCAGCTTTTGCCGCGAGTGATACGAATATTGCCATTGTTGGTGATAAAACCTGGGTAGCAACAGGAGGGAAGGCAAGTAGAATTTTATATTCACCGGACAAAGGAAAATCCTGGGATATATTTGATACACCAATTAACCAGGGAAAGGAAACGACTGGAATATTCTCTATCGATTTTTATGATGAATTGAATGGTTTTGCCATTGGAGGTGATTACACCAAACCGGAGGACAACCAAGCGAACAAAATGGTCACAAGGGATGGAGGCAGAACATGGGACCTAGTTGCTCAAAATATGGAACCGGGTTACAGAAGTTGTGTTCAGTATATACCTAATGGAAAGGGTAACGAATTAGTGACAGTTGGTTTTAAAGGAATAGACTACAGTAATGATTCCGGTTATACCTGGAAACAATTAAGCGATGAAGGTTTTTACACCATAAGATTTTTAAATGACAGCATTGCGTACGCTGCAGGAAAAGGTAGAATATCTAAATTGACTTTCAGAGAATAGATTCTTCGACAATCCCGATAGCTATCGGGACATAAAACCATCTAACATAAAATAGAAGCCCATTGTCTCATATTTTATGGCATGTTTTTTCTTAATGCTTCCCGACGTTTTTTAAATTGTTCCATCATACGCTTGTTAAAAGCATCTTCCGTTGCCTTTAGTAATACCACCTTTTTTGCTGGTAACACTTTTAAGAGATCATTTGCAAATTGCTGCTTTAACTGAAACCTTTTGGCATCAGATTCCAACATTTTTTCTAAATGTTTTTTAGCGTCTGCTTCGCTCATGGCATCAAAATCTACATCCCTGAATTTACTTGATGATTCTCTTCTTAGTTTATGATATTCTCCTTCAAAATCGTTGTAAATGGGCCAAAACTTTTGAGCTTCAGATTCTGTAAGATCAAGCTTTTCGGTAATAAATGCTATTTTTAAAGCCTTTATTCGAGCATACCTTTCTTTATCCTGAGAAAAAACAGATATGGATAAGGTTAATAGTAATATGAGTATAATATTTTTCATAGTTATTCTGTAATTAAATCTTCTATTGTGGCATTATTCATCAGATAATCTTCCAAAGTTTCTGATGTAAATTCTGAATCGATGAAATTATCTGTAATCAATTCTTCATCTGTTAAAAGGGAGGCAAATTCATAGCTATTTAAATCCTCTTCTGTCAGATAATATTCTATTGCTGATATTTCCAGATTATCAAAGGATAAATTATTTCTGTTACCAATGATATTGAACATCAACACTAATGCGGCAGCAATTCCTCCAATATAAACTAAATTTCGCTTAGAGAATAAAGAAATTACTTGAGGTTCGTTTTTAACTTTTGCAAGAATTTTATCTTCTAAACTTTCAAAGTAATCATCGGGAGCTAAAAATCCTGTACCATTTATTCGTTGATCCAACTTGATTTGATCCATTATAGAATCTTCCAAGCCATCAAAATAGTTAGCAGGGGTTTTAAATCCAGGTTTTTTAATATTATGTAATTTTCCTTTATTCATCTTATTAATAAGACTTTAATTCTTTTAAAAAGTTTAATCCTTGGTCAAATAGTCCTCAATTTTTTTAACCGCAATATGATATGATGCTTTTAAAGCACCTTCACTTGTTTCTAGAATTTCTGACATTTCTTTGTATTTAATATCGTCAAAATATTTCATATTAAAAACGAGTTGTTGTTTTTGAGGCAACTGGCTTATTGCTTTTTGTAATTTGATCTGAATGTCTTCTCCTTCAAAATACACATCAGATTGCAGATTATTTATTGCATATTGTTGGGCTTCTTCATTTCCTACATTTAAATGTTTTGCATTTTTATTTAGATGCGTAATAGCTTCATTAGTGGCTATCCTGTACATCCATGAAAACAATTTGCTATCACCTTTAAAGTTAGCTATATTTTTAAACACTTTAATGAAAGTGTTCTGTAAAACATCGTCGGCATCATCATGGCTAATAACAATCTTACGAATGTGCCAATATAGTCGCTCTTTATAAAGCGAAATTAATTTTCTAAATCCTTGCTCTCTGGTTTTATCATTATTGAGCAGGGCAATGAGTTCTTTCTCTTCGATAATGACAAGTTTAAATTATTAGACTATCAAATTTACAAATAGTTTAATTGATGTATTAAAAATTTAGGTATGTAAGAAAATCATTTAATTGAGGTTATTAATCGGTAAAAACAAACACTTAATCGATTAGAAGGTTTTTCAACATGGATCGAATACTTTCTAATGCGTATAGAATTTATACTTTCGTTGAGCAGTTGATTATGCTGCTCTATAGTCCCCTTGATTATTAGAGCAACAACAAAGGGATGGAAGAAATTCCATCTCTTTTTTGAAAAGATTACGATTAGTTGGTTGGTTTATATTAAAATTTTAAAATTTTAATATAACAATAAGGGATGGAAGCAATTTCATCCCTTTTCATTTACTAATTAAACGATTGCATTTTCACTAAATTACTGTAAATACCTTTCTTTTTAAGTAATTCACCATGTTTACCTTGTTCTGCAATTTTTCCTTTTTGCATGACAACGATAAGATCGGCTTTTTGAATAGTAGATAGTCTATGCGCAATAACAATAGAAGTTCTGTTCTTCATCATATTCTCTAGCGCAACCTGCACCATCCTTTCACTTTCTGTATCCAAAGCAGAAGTTGCCTCATCCAAAATCATAATGGGCGGATTTTTTAAGACGGCTCTTGCGATACTAAGCCTTTGTTTTTGGCCACCTGAGAGTTTATTGCCTGAGTCACCTATATTGGTTTCAATTCCTTCAGGAAGCTCTTCTACAAATTCCCATGCATTTGCAATTTTAAGGGCTTCAATGACTTCATCATCTGTAGCTTTTTCATTTCCCAACAGAATATTATTCTTTACCGTTTCATTGAATAAAATGGAATCCTGAGTTACAAGTCCCATTAATTTACGAAGGGATTGCTGCTTTAAATCTTTTATGTCAAATCCGTCTATTTGAATAACTCCCTGGTTGACATCATAAAACCGAGTGACTAAATTGGCAATGGTTGATTTTCCACTTCCCGATTGTCCTACCAGAGCCACAGTTTTACCTTTTTCAACTTTTAGAGAAAAATCTTTTAGAACCAGATCGTTTTCATACTTGAATGAAACATTATCTATAAATATTTCCTTTTCAAAAGTGTCTTTTTCTAATGCATTTGGCTTATCGCTCAATGGAGACTCGGTATTTAAAATTTCCATGACGCGTTCTGCAGCAGCATCACCTTGTTTTATGTAATAACTTGCCCTGCTAATAGCTTTTGCAGGTGTTAAAATATTATAGGCAAGACCCATATAAGCAATGAATGAACTACCATCCAGACTGCCATCGATCAACACCAGTCGTCCTCCATACCATAACAAAATTGCAATAACGGTGATTCCCAGAAATTCACTGGTAGGAGATGCCAGATTTTGCCTGTTTAATAATGTGTTTGAATAATTGAAAAATCTGCTGGTCGAATTTTTGAATTTATTTAAAAAAATAGATTCTGCATTAAAACTTTTTATCACTTTTAATCCGCCAAGTGTCTCCTCAAGTGTTGATAGAAACACACCTTGTTCTTTCTGAACTCTATCTGATTGTCTCTTTAAACTTTTTCCAATTCGAGAAATTATAATTCCTGATACCGGGATAAAAATAAATACGAATAAAGTCAGTTTAGCGCTTATAATAAGCATCATTATTATAGTGAAAATAATAGTTAATGGTTCTCTTACTATAAGTTCTAAAATAGATAAGAATGAATACCGTATTTCTAAAACATCTGAACCTATTCTTGCCATGATATCACCTTTTCGTTTTTCTGAAAAAAATGAGATTGGCAATTCTAAAGTTTTTTCATACAGATCATCCCTCAGATCTCTGATCACACCATTTCTGAGAAATGTTATAAAATAAAGTGCTAAATAATTAAATACGTTTTTTAGTAAGAACAAAACAATGATCAGACTTATAACTAAAAGCAGTGCTTTAGAAGCATCATCTTCTGCATAAATATTTACCTGATAAGCGAGATAGTCCTTGTAAAAATCTTTTAAATTAGAAAATCCTTCGTACACAGGCTTCGTTGTTATCTTTTGTTTGTTACCCGCAAAAAGAATATCCAGCATCGGTATGAGTGCAATAAATGAAAGCGCACTAAACAATGCATATAGTATGTTGGAAACTATATTCAGAAATGCGTATCCTTTATAGGGTTTAGCATACTGAAGTACCTGAACGAAGTAATTCATTAATTAAGTTTCATGTCTTTAATTATAGCATCAATTCTGTGTTCTAACTCGGCTTCTGTTTTCTTGAATTCTGATGCATTTTTTAATGTGGTATTCACACTGAAATAGAATTTAATCTTAGGTTCAGTACCACTGGGTCGTAAGGCAATTTTACTTCCATCTTCAGTATAATAGATAAGAACATTTGATTTAGGAATATCAATTGATTCTTCTTTACCTGAAATTAAATTCTTAGCAACAGATAATTTGTAATCTTCAATTCTAATAACCTTAGAGCCATTGACTTCTTTTAAAGGGTTTTCTCGAGCGTCAACCATCATTTGCTTAATTTCTTCGGCACCTTCAATACCTTTTTTGGTCAAAGAGATCAATCGTTCTTTGTAAAATCCGTGATTCACATATAACTGAATTAAATGCTTAAAAACAGAGCTTCCGTGAGCTTTTGCATTGGCTGCAATTTCACAGGCGAGAAGCGTTGAAGTTACTGCATCTTTGTCCCTTACAAAGTCTCCAACCATAAATCCGAAACTCTCTTCACCACCACCAACAAAATCCAATTCCGGGAAATCTTTAATCATTTTAGCAATCCATTTAAACCCTGTTAATCCTATCTTGCTTTCAACATTGTAATCTTTAGCCATTTGGCTCATCATAGGTGTGGATACGATGGTTGAGCCTATAAATTCCTTACCTTTAAGTTTCCCCTGTTTTTTCCATTCATTTAGGAGAAACTCGGTCATGACGACCATAGTTTGATTTCCGTTCAATAACTGAAGTTTGTTCTCCAGATTTCTAACGGCAACTCCCAATCTGTCGCAATCTGGATCTGTTCCTATGACTATATCGGCATTTACTTTATCGGCTAATTCCAAAGCCATTTTTAAAGCTTCCGGTTCTTCCGGGTTAGGGGATACAACGGTTGGGAAATTTCCATCTGGTTTTTCCTGTTCCTTTACAATATGAACATTTTTATAACCAGCTCGTTTTAATGTCTCCGGAATAATAGTAATAGATGTTCCGTGTAATGATGTAAACACAATACACAGATCATCCTTTGCTTTTTGAGAGGTGAAATTTGCATTTTTTAATGATTCTTTAATAAAAACATCGTCCACATCTTTCCCAATATACTGGATCAATTTTTCGTTTGCTTTAAATTTAATTTCTGAGTAATCTAAGTTATTGATCTCATCTATTATTTCTTCATCATAAGGAGGCACTAATTGTCCTCCATCTTGCCAATATACCTTATAACCATTATATTCAGGAGGATTGTGAGAGGCTGTCAATACAATACCACAATGACATTTCAAATGCTTTAAAGCAAAAGATAATTCGGGAGTAGGTCTTAATTCCTCAAAAAGATATACTTTGATGTTATTTGCTGAAAACACGTCAGCAACAAGCTTAGCCAGAGTATCACTATTGTGTCTGCAGTCGTATGCGATTGCCACTTTAATGGTTTCATTTGGAAAACTTTTATGGAGGTAATTACTAAGTCCCTGCGTGTTTTTTCCAAGGGTGTATTTGTTAATTCGATTTGTTCCAACACCCATAATGCCTCTCATGCCACCAGTTCCAAATTCCAAGTCCTTATAAAAACTTTCTTGAATGTCTTTTGGGTTATTAGCAATTCTATCCTTAATAATCTCCTGTGTTTCCTTATCAAAGGTTGGTGTTAACCAGGTATTGATTCTTTCTAAAATTTCAGGTTTAATATAAATCATGACTTAGATAATTTAGATTCAAAATTATAGTTTCTATTTAGTTTTAACGTAAGAGGTTAATTTAGGGGTAAACTGCGATATTAATCAAGTTCTTCTTTAATAAGGTAACGATTTTCATTTTGTTTGGTACGAAGAATAATTTCTCCTAAAAAACCTGCTACAAAAAATTGCGTACCTATTATCATTGTAACTAATGCCAAATAGAATTGCGGTCTTTGTGTTATTAATCTTCCTGATGTATTAAAGAACAATTTGTCAATACCCAAATATAACGCAAAGCCAAATCCGGCGAGAAACATCAATACGCCCAGAGTACCAAATAAGTGCATGGGTCTTTTTCCGAATCTAGAAATAAACCAGATTGTTACCAGATCTAAAAATCCATTTCTAAATCGATCCATTCCAAATTTTGTTTTACCATATTTTCTTGCTTGATGGGCAACTACTTTCTCTCCAATATTAACAAAGCCTGCATTTTTTGCCAAAACCGGTATATATCGATGCATTTCACCTCTTACTTCAATGTTTTTTATAACACTTTTCTTAAAAGCCTTTAAGCCACAGTTAAAGTCATGAAGTTTTAATCCGGAAGTTCTCCTTGCTGCCCAATTGAATAGTTTTGACGGAAGATTTTTTGATATTACTGAGTCATATCGCTTTTTCTTCCAGCCGGAAATCATGTCAAATCCCTGCTTCGTAATTAAATTATACAATTCTGGTATTTCTTCAGGATTATCCTGCAAATCGGCGTCCATTGTTATGACTACATCACCTTCTGCTTTTGCAAAACCCGCATGAAGGGCCTGAGATTTGCCAAAATTCTTTAAAAATCGGATTCCTTTAACATTTGTGTTTTGACTGTATAATTGTTTGATGGTTTTCCACGAATCATCAGTACTACCATCGTCGATAAAAATTATTTCATAAGAAAAACGATTGGATTGCATAACGTTTGCAATCCAATCATGTAATTCTTTTAAAGATTCTTTTTCGTTAAGTAGTGGTATGACTACTGATATATTCATAAATTATTCCTGCTCTTTTTTCATCACCAATCCACCGATCAACGAGTATAGTAAACCAAAAAAGGCACTTAATGCTATCCAAACGGAAGAGCCTACCAATGGATTCATAAATTTCTCCATCATTGCCAAACTTTGGTCCACAATTTCTTCAGTCATATTCGGATTTTCAAGCATTTTATCTCTTGTAGCTTCCATCATTAGATCCATAAATTCCGGATCGATTATATAGTTGAATATCAGTATATAAATGGCATAGACGAGCCCGCTAATAACGCCTATTATAACTCCAATTTTTATAGCTTCCCCCAGGCTTAATAAATTACCATTATTTTTTTTGTACTGTGAAATAGCATAAATCACAGTAATTGGGAATATAACGTAATATAACCACTGCGGCCATTGTACTAATTTTAATGCTAATCCCGTGACATAAGTGACTACACCAATAATGATCATGGCTAATCCAAGGATCAGACCATAATTCATGGCAAATTTACCAGGAGTAATTTTTTGTGTTTCCATTTTATATTTGATTAATTAGTTGAACAAATAGTTAGTTAACAAATATAGCAAATCGTTACATAAACTTTAAATAATAAAATTGTAAATATATATTGTACATTTATAAAAAATACTTAAATTTGCAGCTCGAAAAAAGTTAAGAAGTTTTATTTATCTAGAGATGAAAAAAGACATACATCCAAAGAATTATAGATTAGTTGCATTCAAAGACATGTCAAATGACGATGTGTTTTTAACAAAATCTACAGCAAATACAAGTGAAACCATAGAAGTTGACGGTGTTGAGTATCCACTTATCAAGATGGAAATATCCAGAACATCACATCCGTACTACACTGGAAAATCTAAATTGGTTGATACAGCAGGACGTATCGATAAGTTTAAAAATAAATATGCCAAGTTTAAAAAATAAGCTTGCCAGCAAATATAATTTAAGAAAGCCTTTCTACTATTGAAAGGCTTTTTTATTTTTACATAAAAGCAATCTCATGAACTACATTCTTTTTGATGGTCCTTCCCGGAATAAACTTTTACCTTTTACTTATACACGACCCGTTGCTGATATTAGAATTGGGATTTTAACGATCAGGGAGAAATGGGAGGTTTTTTTAGGGTACACTACAACTACTGTCACTGAGGATTATTTATCAGATAAATACCCAATGGTTGAGATGGAACAGAATATAATGATCAATGCTTCATACTTGCCAAATTTGGAGATTGCTGAACTTATTAAAAGTTTAGAGGAAAACCAGGCAATATTTAAAGGAGAAGATGTTATTGCCTTTTTTACAAAGGACACTCAGGAAGACATCAATTTTGATAATTATGAAGCTATTGAGTTCAATGATGATATTTTAAAAATAGAAAATACCTGGGATATCTTTGCCAAAAATGGTGAAGCACTCCAGGAAGATTTTGATCTAATTACCAAAGACAGAAAGTCCCGACCAATACCAACAACGGTCAATGTTATTGATTCTGATAATATTTTTATTGAAGAAGGCGCAAAATTAGAATTTGTAACACTTAATGCCAGTACAGGACCAATTTACATCGGTAAGGATACCTTAATCATGGAAGGATCGGTTATTAGAGGCCCATTTGCTTTGTGTGAAGGTGCTATTGTTAAAATGGGTTCGAAAATATATGGTCCAACAACAGCGGGACCTCATTGCAGGCTAGGAGGTGAAGTCAATAATTCTGTGCTTTTTGCATATTCAAACAAAGGGCATGAAGGGTTTTTAGGAAATTCGGTCCTGGGAGAATGGTGTAATATTGGAGCAGATACTAACACATCAAATCTCAAAAATAACTATGCTGAAGTTAGATTATGGGATTACAATACAGAAGGATTTGCAAGAACAGGATT